>JANPLJ010000594.1:0-5256 GCA_031426475.1 Pirellulaceae bacterium
GAATCGAAAAGTTCTGCGGCGCGAACAAAAATTCGCTCGCGCGTCCCAGCATCTTGCGATAGAGCGTACGGATATATTCCAAATACAGCGAGTAGTGCCCCAAGGAACCAGCTAAAGGGAAGTTTTCGTAACATGTGTTAAGCGCCTCTTCCCAACACGGGTGCGATACGTGCGATGAGTTCTGACGCCGCGGTAATATTTGCTGACGGATCGCTCGATTGCGCTCCACCGTATTCCGCCGATTCGATCGATTGCAGTAGATTGGAAAGCTTGTTCCGATCCTGGTCCGAGACCGACGCAGCTTTCAATGCCGCGTCGACCTCGGATGCCGTTAGGCCTTCGACAACTCGATTTTGCATATCTGCGACCAAACCCAAGATAGATGAACGAACCTGCCGCATCGATTCTGGGATATCTCCTCGTTTCGCTGCCTCTCTAGCTTCAACAAGCTTTCGAGTGGCGATGCGTTTGGCTTGTTGGCGTCGCTGCCAAACAGCGTTGGTCGATCGACGGCGATATACAACAACCCATGCGACCACAGTACCTGAAGCGAGCCAAATAGCAGCTAGAACGCGACTCCACTTCCACCACTCGACGCGTTGATCGCCAAGTTGAGTCGGGTCGGTGATATTCTGGAAGATCCCCTCGGATCGCGTCTTGATCTCTTTCGAGCTAGTCATCGGCATGGTACCCACCAAATCCCCGCTCTTGATGCTCGCGCCCTCAATGACTTCTAACTGGATAGGATCCGTCGAGAAATCGAGGAATCGTTCGGTCGTAGGGTCGAAGGATGTCAGAACAAGTTTCGGAATGATTGCCTTGGCATTTTTCGGACGCATTGCGTACGTAAATCGCTTCATCGAACCTTCCGTGCGTCCCGTCGGGTTCTTATCGATCAAATCGAAGTCATTCACAATCTCAGGAACACTCGATAGATCAGGAGCAGAAATCAACTCGAGGGAACCGCTGGTCGAGCCTCGCTCGACGTCCATCGTAAGCGTCATCGGATCGCCGACTCGCAACTTGGTAGGACTTGCCGAAACCTTCCAACGGTACTCGCCGATTCCTCCAAAGAACGATGCGGGGCGAGGCGAGGGAACATCGCGAACGTCGACCGCAAGCGCCGGCGCGACGGCAACGATTCGTTTTGGAACGTAGCTCTTGGCATCAGAACCTTCCTCGGCGAACGTCCCTTTGATATTTGCCGGGCCAAAGGTGTACGTTCCTGTTTTTTCGGCAGTAAAAGTTCGCTTCAATACATATTTGTGGTACGCAATCGGTTCACCATCCAATCCATCGAGCGTCTCACGACCTTGCGATAAGTCGAACACAGCCGCTTGTTCACCACCAAAGAAACCACCCGATCGTGTGCTGATATCGTTCAACGTGAATCCGACTCCGCTCACAGAAAGATGCGACTGAAGCCACGCGCGTTTGTCGGACGCCGATAGACCAGGTGGTGCATCCAACCAATTGACTTCGAGATGCGGCGGATTCTCCCTCAAGGGTCGAAGGGGATCGATAGTCGACTGTTTTTTCGAAAGCGGACGAACCCAAATGCTAAGCGATACCTCAAAGGGCTGAGTAGGATAGACTTTCTCCTGATCCGCTTTGATCTCCAATCGCACGAAATCCTGAATCTCCGCGGCTCTGACGCGCAGAGGTACTTCCTTACTGGTAAGAACTTGCCCATCGATGGTGGCCGTGGCGGGCGGAATACCTAAATCGCCCGACTTTTTAGGTGTCAATCTGTACTGGTAGACGTGACTAAAAGTATTGTTCTGAGTAACGCGGCCGTTAATGATCGTCATCGAAGACTGGTTCATCGACTGGTTGCCTGCTTCCACCACATCAAAAAGCTCTTTAATCGCTGACATGTCGGGTGCAGATGGCGACTGGGAATTCTGAATCACGACCTGGAAGTCGATACTCTCTCCAACAAAGATCTCCGAAGTATTCGCCGCTACTTGGATCTCGACATTCTGTAGCGCTAGGCCAATCTTGCCGCAAGCAAAGCAATCGACAACGACGACGATGAAACATAGCAGTGATTGGCGAAAATTCGGTTTGCAAATGCCTGGACGCTTCATCATTACCAATCCTTATCTACCGGCAAGCGACCGAGGATCTTAGCTTTCAATTCGCGGTCCTTCTCGCGTTTCTCCTCTTGACGTTCTCGGACCTTTCTCAAGGCTTCTTCCATTCGATCGGGAGACATCTTGGCTTGCTGTTGCTCTTCCTGGTCTTGCTTGTCTTCCTTCTTCTTTGAATCAGACTCCTTTTCGTCCTGCTTCTTCTCGTCGGGCTTCTTCTCGTCGGGCTTTGGTTGCTCTTTGTTCTGTTCGCTTTCTTTGTCTTTGTCTTTGTCTGACTCCTGCTGCTGATCATCCTTCTTATCTTGACTTTGGTCCTGATTCTGCTGGTCTTGCTTGTTCTTCGGTTGAGCCTTCTGAATTTCGTCTAGAATTTTCCTCGCTTCTTCCGCGTCGTGTGCGGCACGCTTCAAGTCTTTTTGCTTCAGAGACTTTGATGCGTCCTCCATGTACTCTACTGCTTTAGGGGCCAACTCAATCGCCTTCTCGTAGCCAGCCCTTACTTCCTCTGGATCGACACCGGAAGGTTGCGCCGCCGGATCGGGTTTTGCTGGCGCCGACACATTGGGATCATTCGCGCTGGGCGATTGGGTCTCGAACTGTTTAAGCTCCATCTCCGCTTTCGGTGCTAATAGTCTTGCCATTTTCAGAGTCTCGTCCTGGCTTTTGGCGAGTTCCGCAAAATCCACATCGTCGATCTTCAACTCTTGGCGAACGAAATTTGCGGCGTCCTCCTTGGGTTCCTCAAGCGGATCGTCCGGCGAGGTCTTCACAGGATTGCCGTTGGGTTTCTCGCTGTTCGGATCAGCTTCCTTTTTTTCTGTATCTGTATCTGTTTCTGTTTTCGACTTCTCTTCGCGACTCCCGTTTGGATTCAGTTTTTTTGAAATCGAAGTTTGTTCACTCAATTCTTTTGCAAGAAGGGGATGAAACGGAACCACCGCCTCCCAAATCTTGTCGAGCTCATCGAGCGCCAACTGCTGTTTGGTAACGGCGTTTTTCGGCTCGCGCAATCCGAGCGATTTCGCGGAAGCAAACATATTTTCACTCGCTGCCCCTGCCCAGCTTTGCAGAAGAGTAATGCCTTCGTCTAGCTCCTTGGAGTCCTCGGGAGGAACGGATGCTCCCACGTTGGGATTCGTCGGATCGGATGGTCTCAGTTCCTTATCAATCTTTTCTTGTAGGGTTGGAATCTCTTCAGCAAGTTCCGTCTGGCCTTGCTTCAGTTCGGCGAATGCGTCAGCCGAAACGGTGGCGGGCAAGCCCTCGACGGTCGCTTTTAGAGCAGTTTGCGTTTGAATAAGGTATTCCAAGAAGACAAACAGATTCGATTCATCGCGTCGCTTTTGTCGATCGAGTTCTCGCCATTTGTCGGCATAATACTTGATCCATTGCCGAAGCAGTTCCAGGTTACTTCGAGCCTGTGGATGATCCGGCTGCAATTCCAGACAATGACGATACGAAGCAGCTGCTTGCATCAATAGATCGACTATCTCTTTACGTTTCTCAGGTTCTACAAGCTCGGGTTGTTCCCCAGCTTGGTTGCGAGCTTTCTCAGCCGTCAGATTACCTAGATTGAAGTGAGCGGCGATCGAGATCGATCGATCCTTGCTCAATCCCGCCCGAAGATAACTCTCACGCGCCTTTTCCGTTTCAGCTCGGCGGTGATACGCACACGCTTCGTCGAAAGCCGCGATTGCCGCATATTCCGATTTTTGCTTCTCGAGCTCTTCGATGGCAGCAGAAAATGTCTCCTGTGCAACATCGTATTTTTCCTCCTTATATTGACGCAGCCCTTCGCGAACGGCAGCATAAGGTTCGACTGCCCAACCAAGATCTCCTAGCCCACTCAGCACAAAAGCAAAAGCCAGAAATGGAGCGCTGGCTGCCGTGATGGACGCTGACTGAGCATTGGATGACTTCGAACGCGGTAGAGTCGACGCGTCGAGAAGACTATTTGCGTTGGGGACGCGGCGATACGGACTCAAGCAAAGATCGATCAGCAAAGCGACAACCGCGATCGCGAGAAATATCTGGTATTGTTCAGAGCGTCGGCTCCTTTCTTGCGTTGCCTCATCTTTTGCTCGACGATTTTGCAAATGATCGGAGTAGAGTTCGCCTAAATCGTAGGCTTTGGTTCCTGCCGGGACGTAGATGCCGGACGTTTTCAAGGCGATCTCGCCGAGAAGACTTCCATCCATTTTGCTCCAAACCTGCTCGCCTTGGTACTCGATAAAGTTCTTCGACGCGTCTTGCTGAGGAATTCTTGCTCCTTGTTCCGAATCGCCAAGTCCGATGGTAAAGATCGTAACGTGGTGATCCGCAGCCACCGCGGCGGCTTCGAGCGGGTAAGACTGCTGGTCGTCGCCATCCGTGATCAGGAGCATCGCCTGGTCGCGATCGACTTTGCTTTGAAAGACTTCGAGCGCTTTGCGGATGGCATCTCCGATGGCCGTCCCACCGCGCGGTGCGCTCGACGGATCTAGCTCTTGCAACGCCCTTCGAAACGAATCGTAATCGACGGTCAGAGGACACTTCACGACGGCTTGACCGGCGAACGCGATCAACCCAACACGTTCGCCGTTGAGTCGATTCAAAAGCGCCGAAACATCTGCTTTGGCGCGTCCGAGTCGAGATGGGACAACGTCTTCGGCTAACATCGATCGTGAAACATCGATCAAAACGTAAAGATCGCTACCCCTCGGTATCACCTTTTCGATTTCAGTTCCAAAACGAGGCCCAGCCAAGGCAACAAGGCTTGCAACAATCGCAACGACGCGCAGGAACTGCTTGCTCCAGAATCGAAGACGCGACTCTTCTGGAAGGATCCGATCCCACATCGCTCTTGCAACAAACGCTTCACGAGCATTCTGCCGTTTTCGGTCCGACACCAATATCATGGTCAACCAAGCAACACAGCATGGCAGAATAAGATAAAGAGCCTCAGGGTTTTGCCATTCCATCATCGGTATTCGTGATCGCATCCATGCCTCTACGGCAAGGAACGAAAACGAGTCTCCTTTAATATGCCAACGAATAAAACTAGTATCAAACCGGGGCCAGCAAACCATCGAAACAATTCAGTGGACTCCGAAAAACTGGACAGCGTCAGAAATGAAGTGCGGAAAGTCCTTGTGGGGCAAGACGTTATGCTTTCCAGGCT
>JANPLJ010000595.1:0-1975 GCA_031426475.1 Pirellulaceae bacterium
AATGCGATGAATCCTTTCGCGATTCCGCCTATTGCTAGAAACACGCCGGTCGCTCGTTCGCCGAATGCGATCCAACCGAAAGCAGGACGAATTTTGCGAGGGCCAAATTCGGAAGTGTTCCACGAAGGATCGCCAAACTGGATATCAACGCAAGGTATCCCAAACAATGTCCACCGACTCGTGTATTGTCGTCCTCTCCAATTCGTAGCTTTCAACAACGAATCAGGAAGATGTACCTCATAAGCATTTATTTTGTTCCTGAGAAACGAAGGATTGGGGTCGCTTTCAGGAGTCGAACTGCTCCGAATTTCTTGAACCTGTTTCTGCAAAGCGAACGATTGCACTATCGAATAAGCGATTAGAGCGACGATTGAAGTAGGCAATGCAATCACATAGAAGATCCAACCATGCTTGACCCACAAACTTGCAATCAACGCAAGGGTGAGGATGAAGAATCCAAGCAGTAGCCACAATTGACGCTTCCCATATTGCTCGATCAATCGCCGCTCGGCCATCGTCGGGGCGAGTTGAGCTGGCAACCAGGTGCCAAACCATGCACCGAGAATCCCAATGCCGCTGCCGAGTATGCCAAGAATACTCCCCAGCATCGAGCTGCCTACGATGGCCGTTAGTCCGCTGCCGACGCCGGTTTTGCTTGCCACACCTGCGATTCCAGCTGCCGTGCTGCCTACGACTCCAGATGCTCCTACAACCGACGCGCCAGCTTTCACGGATATGCTGAGCGCTGCGATACCTGCCATGACTTGCGTAGTGAATGCTCGACTTGGACGACTTCGAGCCAACACGCCTTCCACCGTCGCCGCGAGATGATCGCGCAGCCGATCTCGGCCGCGGCTCAAACGCTGCTTGGTCGCATCTTCGCTGATGTCCAGTGTTGCTGCGACTTCGGCGACGGATTGCCCTTGACGGTAAAACAACACGAGCGCTTCGCGATATGTTTCGGGGATCTGTTCCAACGCATTCCAAACCGCCTTGCGTTCATCGGCCGAGATAGACTCGATCGCTGGATCGTCGACTTGAGATGCTGATTCGAACGGATAGCGTTCGATGATAGCTCGATCACGTTTTTTCTGCCTGAGCGATTGGTGCGCGAGATTGCGAGCGATGCCACACAGCCACGCCGAAACGCGTGTGGTATCGCGAAGGTTACTGCGGCCTCGCCAAGCCTGCCAAAAGGTTTCTTGCGCGACATCTTGGCAAAGACCAAAGTCACCGACGATCGCATAGGCGACTGCGGAAACAGCGTCTTTGTGACGTTCCACCACGACTTCAAAAGCTTTAGCGTCGCCTTGAAGAACTCGCGCCCAAAGCTCAGAATCTGAATTCCCGGATTGTTTTAACATAATGATAATGCTCGAATAGATAACACTCGAATGAATGACACGTCTCGCTGATCACCACCATTTTCAGGCGATTCGTTTAACCGCGTGCCCATCGGGCCGCGCGTCATGACTGGACGAAACGGGAGGACGAGGCCACCCCAGTAAACATCCTCCCGATTGTGATTCACTTCCATTGTCAAGTGGCGCTTCACCGAGCCAACGTGACAAAGAATCCGAAAAAAACAAGATACTACTGGTTTGAACATCACCATTTCCATCGGAATCGCGAGGATACCAAAGCTTCGTCGGCTAGATTAGATTACGCTTTGCTTCGAAACAGGTAGCTACGCTCGCCAGAGCGTGGTACTTACCCACAACTTACAGACTTCTTTCGTGCTCGTGCTCAATGAAATGGTACTCGTGCTCGTAATCGAAACGTCCGGTGCGACCGATTACGAGAACGAGCACCGTCCTTCGGACTGAGCACGAGCACGAAAAGACGTCGAATTCCTAAATCGGTTGACAAAGTTGTGGGTAAAGACAAGCTCGCCAGAGCGTGGTCCTTCGAAGGGATTTCCACGTTCTGGCGAACGTAGCTACCTCCAATTCGATCATTCGATACAAACGATACA
>JANPLJ010000596.1:0-1375 GCA_031426475.1 Pirellulaceae bacterium
ACATATAAGCGTTAAGCCCTTGATAGGCCCCCGCATCTTCCACGATGAGAGTTGTCATTGTCGAAGGAGTTGCAGAGAGGAACTGGTTGGCAACGGGATAGTACGCAATGCTGGACGGTAATGGCTGATCGAGCACTCCAACCCAAATATCGGTCGCACCAATTGTTTGTGCCGATGCAATCTGACGCGTCACAGGAGCAGTACTTGGATCGTTTCCCTGATAGAAGTACAACGTCCCTGAGGGATGGAAATGGGCTGCCGAAATAACAACGTTGTTGCTGATCGCTGTCGCCCATCGTCCATTACCAGCTTGACCAACCCCACTTAAATTGAAGGTCGATGCAATAAAAGCCGCGTTGTTGCTAAATCGATCGTTAGCAGCATTGGAGTATGCATCGATGATGATGTCAGCGTGACAATGCAAGCGGAGAAGTACCACCAAGATCGCCGCAAACGACCGGATGACATTGGAATTGATCATTTCTGGTATCTTTATTTCAGATGTATTACTTTGGATTTTTCACGGATGATGTCTAAAGGCTAACCGATAGTCGTGGCATTTTACCGTTCCGACGGATGGATTTGCCGTAAATTCTGAGTAGTTCAACCGTTTTTTCGATTAGCCTACCTCATCCAATTCAATGAGTCCTACGACTTGATCTCGAATATCGCTTCTACTTCCACCGCCGAATTGGTTGGGATTTGGGCGAAGCCGAGAGCGCTTCGAGCATGGAATCCGTCTCCTGTTTTTTCAAAAATTTCGTGCAACAAGTCGCTGCAGCCATTCACTACGAGGTGCTGTTCATGGAATTCCAACGTTGAGTTGACACACCCAAGGAGCTTTATCACTTTCAATCCGTTTAGGGTCCCGTGTGCATTCCAGACGGAATTCAGAATCTTCGCGCCGCATTCGCGCGCCGCCGCTTTCCCTTGCTCAACTGTCACCCCGGATCCCAGTTTCCCTTTGATGTCGCTGACATGCCCGGACGTCATGAGCAGGTTTCCTGTTTGTACCACCATAGCCAGGTAACCGGGTTCTTGCTTGAAAAATGGAATACCCAACGACTCTGCTTTTTCCTGCGGCGACACTGATGACTCTCCTGACTCTCCGAAAAGATCCTGTGATGAAAAACGAACCATTGTTGGACTGTAACCTCCAGCCCGGATTATTCACTGTCTTGGCATATATCTGCGTAAACAAAGACTATGCGTCGAGTTACATCGTAATGCGAAAAAACAGACTGTCGTAGCTACGTTCGCCAGAACGTGGCTGTTACTCAAAGCGGTTCACCACGTTCTGGCGAACGTAGCTACTGGCAATGGTTAATCCGGGCTAGCCACTAGGTATTGTACCCGAACCGGTTGGATTGCGGAG
>JANPLJ010000597.1:0-3249 GCA_031426475.1 Pirellulaceae bacterium
AACTTCTGACTCTTCTTGACGCTTTCGATCACTTCGAGAGTCTTCTCGCGAAGCAACGCCAACTCGGCTCGCGTTCCCACCAACGGGATCATGATTTCAGGAATCGCGTCGATCTTCTTTTTCTTGCAGACGATCGCAGCTTCGACGATCGCTTGAACCTGCATCTCGAGGATCTCAGGATAGGTTACCGAGAGCCGGCAACCGCGATGACCAAGCATCGGGTTGGCTTCATGCAGCTGAGCAACCCGCGACTTGATCTCTTCTGGCTTAACGCCAAGCTCCTTGGCGAGTTCCTTCTGCGCCTTGTCTTCGTGCGGTACGAATTCGTGCAATGGTGGATCCAGCAATCGAATCGTCACTGGCAAACCCTTCATCGCTGTAAAGATTCCAACGAAGTCTTCGCGTTGATAAGGAAGCAGTTTCGCCAAAGCCTTGCGTCGAGCGTCGACTTCTTTCGCGAGAATCATCTCACGCATCGCCTTGATTCGCTCTTCACCGAAGAACATATGCTCGGTTCGGCAAAGTCCAATTCCTTCGGCACCAAACTCGCGAGCTCGTTCGCTGTCCGCAGGCGAGTCGGCGTTCGTTCGAACCTTGAGCGTTCGGTAACTATCAGCCCACTTCATCAGCTTCGCGAAGTCACCGGTCAAGGCTGCTTCTTGAGTCTCCGCGCTTCCCGCAGCAACTTCGCCGGTCGTTCCGTTGATGCTGAGCGTGTCGCGTTCGGTGTAGGTCTTGCCATCGATGACAACACGTCCCGCCTTGACATCGATCTTAATGGCTCCGGCGCCGACGACACAGCATCGTCCCCAACCGCGAGCGACCACCGCAGCATGCGATGTCATACCGCCTGTACTGGTGAGAATACCTTCGGCGGAATACATCCCGTCGACGTCTTCAGGACTGGTTTCCTTGCGAACCAAAATGACCTTCTCGCCTTTGTCTTTCCGCATACGGGCGTCTTCGGCGGTGAATGAAATCTTGCCGACGGCTGCACCTGGTGAAGCAGGTAATCCCTTGGCAATCTTGTCCATCTTGGCCCATGCTGCGAGATTGAAGCTGGGCAGCAAAAGCTGCGTCAAGTCGCCAGCCGGTACGCGAAGGACAGCCCCTTTTTCGTCGATCAATTTTTCCTTGACCATGTCGACTGCCATCTTAACGGCAGCCGTTCCGGTACGCTTGCCGTTACGAGTCTGCAACATGAACAGCGTTCCGCGTTCAATCGTGAACTCGATATCCTGCATATCCTTGTAGTGCTTTTCAAGCTTGTCCTTGATCTCCATCAATTCCTTGTAGACGGCCTTGTTCCACTTCGACATTTCTTCCGTCGGTTGCGGCGTGCGGATACCAGCGACCACGTCCTCACCTTGAGCGTTGATCAGGAACTCACCGAAGAATTTGTTCTCGCCGGTGTTCGGATTGCGAGTGAACGCGACACCAGTGCCGGAGTCATCGCCCATGTTGCCATAGACCATCGACTGGACGTTGACGGCGGTTCCGAGCAAGCCACGGATGTTTTCGATTTCGCGATACTTGATCGCTTTGTTTGACATCCAGCTATTGAAAACCGCTTCGATCGATTTTTCGAGCTGCTTGTATGGATCTTGTGGGAAGTCTTCCTTGGTGTCCCGCTTGTACAGCTTCTTGTAAGCTTCACAAAGCTCCTTCAGCCCCTCGGTGGGGACGTCGGTATCATCTTTGACTTTGTACTTCTTTTTGATGATGTCGAACTCGTGCTCAAAATGCTCGTGCTCCATTCCCATCACGACGTCGCCGAACATATTGATCAGACGGCGATAGGAATCGTAGGCGAAACGAGGGTTTTTCGTTGCGTTCGCGAGGCCTTCCGTCGAAACGTCGGTCAAACCAAGGTTCAGAATTGTATTCATCATCCCTGGCATGCTGAGCGCTGCACCCGATCGAACGGAAACCAACAACGGATTCTTGTTGTCGCCAAATTTCTTGCCAAGTTCCTTTTCGAGCGTCGTGACTTGCTTGCGAACATCGTCCATCAAGCCAGCTGGCATCTTCTTGCCACCTTTGTTGTAAGCCGCGCATTGCTCGGTCGTGATCGTAAAACCAGGGGGCACTGGCAAGCCGATTCCGGTCATATCCGCAAGGTTGGCTCCTTTACCACCCAGAATTTCCTTGCTAACGCCTTTGCCGTCGGTTTTGGTCTTGCCAAAGTAATACGTCATCTTGTTGGCCATGCGCTTTACCTACTACTCCGAATGAGAAACGAATAAAAAAGTTAAGAATTGCTTGAAATCGATGGGTGAGAAGTCTAATTGCGACCGCGATAAACGTCAATCGGCTGGCATTGCCAGTGGCCCCAACCCATGTCTTTTTAAGTGACAATGCACCAGGCCTAACCATGGCGGCGGGACCGGTCGGCACGAAAGCTCTAGATCAAGAAAGCAAATCAATCCGAAATTGTTAACGCCCGAGGATAGGCCCCCATCGCCTTCTATCGGTGGAATGTAAGCCAATCAAATTGATATCACTAAAATCCAAGTCGCCGGCGCCCGCGGCGTAGTGAAAATCCAGCGATAGTCGAAGCAACCAAAAAAACGCTCGATGGTTCGGGAATGGTTATTGGGTGCAGATTGAATGACTGCTGATTAAAGTAATCAATTCGGGTGGGGATTGTTTGGCGTATTGTATTGGCAAGGGATTGCGAGATCCGATCGGAACGATGTTGGACCGCTAGATACGGAAGAAAACTTTCTGCGATATCCTCACGCATCGGATTATCCCTGGCGTAGGTGGAAATGAATTCATTGTCTGCTCGTATGCATTGACATTGGAAAATCGGCTTGTGCGTCGATCAAACATTTGACGCAATGCCTGGCCCGTATAGACACTCCCCTGAAATGTAGTAGGGTCCGCAGGCGTAATAATATCGGGGTCGATAAAAATCGTACCGCTAAAAGGCGGAGCCCCATGTACATCGCCGCTTTGCATTGCTGCTAGGCAGCCTACAAGCATAGCTATTCCGAAATATCGCTTCATCGATTCTCTCCGCAACAACAATGTTAAGCCGAACAATGCCCACCCCTACGAAAACGCCTATTGCCAGAAGGCCAAACGTCGTCAAACAGGCGTTCGAGCGAGTATGATACCTGCGAACACTTCGTCAATAAGCCCAATGACGAAAAGAAAAGCGGCAACGCAAATCCAAGAAACTAGGGGGAAGGTCGCCCCCCAGTAAATGAAGGAAAAGTGAAGCGGAGAGGACAGGATTCGAAC
>JANPLJ010000598.1:0-8001 GCA_031426475.1 Pirellulaceae bacterium
ATTGTAGTTCGCTCCGAAACGATTTTCTTGAAAATGTTGGCGTTCAGCGAGACGGGTCTGAGTTCTGCCAGCATTCGACGGACATAGCGCAGTACGGGTAGAATATGGCAAGCCTTTTTTAATTCTGTTTTCCAAGAACAACTTCAATGAAAACCATCCTACGCAGAGTGCAGTTTTTATCTCCATGGATAATTGCATCTGTATTTGTTCTCCCGGTTAGGGCGCAAGAAATCGAGCAACCCGAAAGCTATATCCGTTTGCATTACACGAAACGTGAATACATGGTTCCGATGCGAGATGGCGTGAAGCTCATGACATCGGTCTACGTTCCGAATGACTCGACGAAGCAATATCCGATACTGATGAAGCGAACACCGTATAGCGTCGGACCGTATGGCGACGATAAATATCCGGCAAAGCTTGGCCCAAGCGAGCTGTTTATCAAAGCCCGTTACATCTTCGTCAATCAAGATGTCCGAGGTCGGTTTGCATCCGAGGGCGAATTCACGCAAGTCACACCGCATCTTCCGAACAAGACGAAACCGACCGATGTCGACGAGAGTTCCGATACCTACGACACAATTGACTGGTTGCTCAAGAATATTCCGAATCACAATGGTCGAGTCGGGATGTATGGAATCTCGTATCCGGGGTTTTACGCGGCGGCTGGAATGATCGATGCCCATCCCGCGTTGAAAGCCGTCTCGCCGCAGGCGCCGGTTGGTGATTGGTATTTCGATGACTTTCTCCATCATGGATCCTTTTTTCTGGCGCACGCTTTTAAGTGGCTAACTGGGAATGCAACAGAACGCCCGACGCCGACGACGGAACCAGCGAAGCCTTACGAATACCCAACGCCGGATGGATACAAGATGTTTCTGGAGGCTGGTTCGGTTGAGAACATTGACAAGCTCTACCTCAAAGGCACGATTCCTTTTTGGAAGGAAATGATGCAACATCCGAATCGCGACGAGTTCTGGGAGAAACGCGCGTTGATTCCTCATCTAAAGAATGTCGCACCAGCGGTGATGACAGTCACCGGTTGGTACGATGCGGAAGATCTTTACGGTTCGTTCAAGACATACCAATCGATTGAGAGGCAGAATCCGAGCGTCACGAGCGTTCTCGTCGTAGGCCCATGGCAACACGGTGGTTGGGGTTCCACCGAAGGCGATAAGCTTGGCAAAGTCACATTCGGCTCCAAGACAGCTGCATTCTATCGCGCTGAGATCGAGCTGCCATTCTTCGAAAAGTATCTCAAGGACAAGGATCTCCCCGCGCCGTCGGAGGCAACTGTATTTGAAACAGGATCAAACGTTTGGCGAACCTTCGATCATTGGCCGCCGTCAAATACCGAATCAAAGCAACTGTTTTTACATGAAGGAGGACGATTGGTATTCACCGCGGTCGACGCGTCCGCTCCCTCGGCAACTTCGACCAGTTTTGATGAATTTGTGAGCGATCCCAACAAACCGGTACCATACTGCGAAGCGATCACTCCAAAAATGACGAATGAATACATGGTCGATGACCAACGCTTTGCATCGCGCCGACCAGATGTTTTGACTTATCAAACGGAAGCATTTGATGAAGACACTGTACTCGCCGGCCCCATCGAAGCCGACCTTTGGGTCTCGACGACCGGTACAGATGCCGATTGGGTGGTGAAGCTGATCGATGTACGGCCCGATGCTCCTGAATCAACACCGCTAGCGGGTTATCAAATGCTGATTCGAAGCGAAGTCATCCGAGGTCGCTTTCGCAACGACTATGCGAACCCCGAGCCATTCGTGCCCGGCGAACCGACCCGCGTTCGACTAGAGTTGCTCGATGTTCTACATCGTTTTCAAAAGGGGCATCGCCTGATGGTGCAAATTCAAAGCACTTGGTTTCCGCTCGTCGACCGCAACCCCCAAAACTATGTTCCCAATATCTACTTTGCATCGCCCGATAACTTTAAGAGTGCAACTCATCGAGTCTATCGATCGACCACCCATCGAACGAACTTGAAGTTCGGTGTCCTACCTCCAAAAAAGTGAACAAGTCTAAGGCACTTCATCCACCGTCCTGGTGAGCCAAATGGGCTGTGTAAAGGCACCGTTGGCAGCGACGTCCCAGACTTCGAAACGAGCCCAAGTTCGACCTTTCAAGTCAACCGACCGATGCAGGGTTTGTCTGCCGAAACTCTCGGTTTCGACGAGGTCGATGCGCTGACGATAGACTTTCTTTCCATCTCCGGAAACAACCTCCGCGAATTCTAGTGGAAATGTCCAGTCGAGAACTACTTCAAGCATGGGAGATGGTATGTCGGTGGTATCAAGCGTCTGGCCACTCGACTTGCCGCCGATCGTAAATTCGGGAATCACGATCTCGCCTGTGGTTGTGAAGAACTGGCCACCCCGCAGCGCATCCAACACCGGCTGCCAGCCATCTTGGAACTTCGGCAGCTTGTCAAGTTTCAAGTAGTTGATGTTCATATGCGCGTAAGTTTCGAAGTCCGGCTCCATGCGGAATAGGTCAGCCTCGCCGATGACTTGCTTCTTCAGCCCCCAATTCGCCATGTCGTCCATCAAGTCGAGCACACGCCAACCAAGCGTTGGTCGCGAGAGATCTGCCGGCATCGCCTTCCATGCGGCGCCGAGAAAATTGTCAGAACGGAAAGGCCGCTTGTCCTTGTATGCATCGGGGAAGCCGATCGAGCTCTTGATTCGAGCGTGGGCCGTCCACATCAGACCGCTCTCCTCTTGCATCAGATGTAACACATCATCTTCGCTCCGAACATGATAAACTCTGCCGTAGCCATCAACTTGTTCAGCAAAGGGCTTGTCGCCTCGGTTGTTGAGTACCCAGTAAACTGGCTTGGGGAAGAAGCTAAGCCAATGCCCACCGAGATGCACATTCGCTTCCTCGCCAGGGAGCACAAGCAGATGTTCATCCGACAAACGTGCGCATTCGTCGTGCATACACTTGAGCTCCGGCAATCTTAACTCGCTTTGCAGCGTCAGCGTCTTCCCGTTGTGAAACTCGGCCAGATGCACGATGTTGACGCCGCGGGCTTTGAACGTCTTCACGAAGCCCGGTACTTCTAAGTCCTGCGGCACGCCGGTTATATTCTGCTCCTTCTGCTTACCCATATATTCCTTGGTATGCTCAATATGGTAGTGACTCGTAAAGGTTGAGTAGCCCGGTAACTTTGGGTACCGATCTCCGTGCGTATACTTCGCGACATCATCCAGGGCACGCTCACCGTTGCCGCTCGTGACCAAATAGAAGACGCCGAGATGCTGCTCTGTCGATGGAGGCGCGTTGAACCAAGGAACGAATCTCTTGTCGCCCTCGCCTTCCTGACGAATGCCGATACCGTAGTCACTGAGCTTCTTGTCGTAGTTCCGTCCGTGCCAGACAAATCTCAAATTGAAGGCCTCGTCGAGTGGAAAGAAGAAGCGATGCGGCGCAGGAAACACCGCTAGCGATCCCGTCTCACTCTCGGCCACAATCGCCCTGCCAGCGACCTTAAGCGAAGTGGCGTCCGCAGTTGCATCCAATGTCGCTCGCTGAAGTTTGCCATCCGTATTGCGCCAGACCGTGGAATGCCAATCGGGCTTTGCACTTGCTAGTCCCGTGTCGTAGTAAAAGGCGCGTCCATCTTCCTGAGTCGATAACACGGTTTCCGCATAAATCAATCGACTGTTTCGATAGAACGTAAACCGTACGTCGCCTTGAAACGAACCAGCAGAAGCTTCGGCGACACTTACCGTCGTTCGCGCTCCTTCGCTCGTGATCTTCAACCTTCGACTTCCCAATACGACGGCCGATGTTGTATACGGCCGCGATCGCGGATTATCAAAGAAGGCGACCCAACCCGCTGGTTTAGTCATGTCCCGACTACCCACTGTGATTAGTGTGACTGGATTCAGTCCCGTCACCATTGGCTTGTCCCCAATTCCAATCGACTCGATCAAGGGTTGATCCAAATTCGAGTTGAAGACCATCGAACCACGTTCAGCACTCGATAGTGGCCAGCTAATGCGAGTATGACCCGCAACTTGTTCAATCACGACGCCCGAGTCGATGGCGAACGTGGAATGGTGTGCTGATAGCCAAATGACCATTGTTAGGAAAAGGAACTGAAGACTGTCGAGAAGATCGTATTGTTTCATAGTAATATTCTACGGACAGCATTTCCTACGCGGTCTAGCGATTTCGTGCGGTGTTAATTCATCAACTGGCAGGCGAGCCCTTTCATTACACACGCCCGTACAGCGGGCCAAAGTTTTCACATGCTCGAAAGTCGGCCGATTCCTGGTTGTCGGTACCGAATGCATTCCAAGCACTTGGACGGAATACACGATCGGCAGCGACGTTATGCATGTAAACCGGAATTCGCAAAATGGATGCTAGCGTGATGAACAAGTGGCCGACGTGACCAGCCGTCATCACACAGTGGTTCGCGCCCCAATGGTTCATCACTTCATAAGTTGACGTAAACGCACCCTTACCGGTCAACGTCGGCGCAAACCAAGTCGTCGGCCAAGTCGGATTCGTGCGTTGATCCAAAACATCGTGTACTTGGTTAGGCAACTCGACAGTAAAGCCTTCTGCGATTTGCAGCGCGGGTCCGAGACCGGATACTAAATTGATACGAGTCATCGTAGCGGGCATGCCGCCACGCGTTCGATAACGTGTGCTCAAGCCACCACCGGGGAAATACTCGGTGATCGATGGATGCCAGGTCGTCGCCTTCAAACATTTTTGAACTTCATCGTCAGTGATTTCCCAAAACGGTTTCATGGACGGCTTGCCATCGCGACCAGTTTGCTGGCCAGTTCCGTCTAACGTTGCGGGGCCGGAATTGATCAAGTGCAGCATACCATCAGACGCATCGCCATCGAGTTTGTAACCACTGCATGCCGAAGCAACGGCATCGGGACTCCAATACGTTCGCAGGTCCGCGAAGACTTGAGCGGTGTTGGTTAATAGATGGCCGAACAGCATGGTTGCAGCATTGAGAGCATCGTTCTCAGTTGCAACGATATATGGGGCTCGCTTGCCATTCCAATCAAACGACGTGTTGAGAATCGCTTCGAGGAAATCACCATTGGGGAAGTGGTCCGTCCATTGACGCTGGCCTTGGAAACCCGACGCGATCGCTTGATGTCCCTGCCCCTGTTCCTTCAAGCCCATTTCAGTGAATTTGGGATTGCCCACCATCATGTCACGAGCGATCAAGGTCATCTTTACTGAGTCCGACCATTCGCTGTCGATTTGCTCGCGCGAGCGTTTCCCACTTTCGCCGTTGTAGTCGTCGCCTTCGGGGCAATTTTCCTTGACCCAAGCGAGTGCTTTTTCGTATTCCGCTTTGTCGAATTGCCCTTTCTTCATGCGTCCGATGAACTCGCTCATATCGATATCTTCGACTCGCATTCCGAGCCACTTTTCCCAGAACGCATAATCGACCATCGAACCTGCGATCCCCATCGAGGTACCGCCCATCGAGAGATACGCTTTGCCTCGCATCAATGCGACAGCTAGACCGCATCGTGCAAAATCGAGGATCTTGGCTTGCACGTCGGCGGGCATATTCGTATCGCCAGCGTCTTGAACATCGCGGCCATAGATGCCGAACGCGGGAATTCCCTTTTGAGTGTGTCCGGCAAGAACCGCTGCCAGATAGACTGCGCCCGGACGTGCCGTTCCGTTGAAACCAAAGACGGCTTTAGGGCGAAGCGGATCCATATCCATTGTTTCCGAACCGTAACACCAGCAAGGCGTGACAGTTAGCGAAACGCCCACATTTTGTTTGCGGAATTGATCATCGCAAGCGGCCGCTTCACTGACACCGCCGATGCAGGTATCCGCGATGACGCACTCAACACTTTGGCCATTGGGATAGTAAACGTTGCTGGTGATCAACTCAGCAACCCGCTTGGCCAAGTTCATCGTTTGGTCTTCGAGCGATTCACGGACACCACCAAGTCGGCCATCGATCGTGGGTCGGATACCAATTCTAGGAAGATCGCCTTGGAAGTTCGTTGGAGAGGATTGAGTGGGGTTCATTTAAATTTCTATTATAGTGAATGTGAAACTCGAGAGCCTAGGCTACCGTCTTGGCGAACAGTTAACCTCCAACAGCGTAGATGACAAAGGCAAAGACATCAAGAACCACAAAGCATCAGTTTGCAGGTCAAAACACGCTCCAATTCTGATCGACTTTGCCTCGCCTATGACCTCGAAATGCCATTCCAATTTAACGACCCAACGACCCCACATCGACAGCAAGGACCTGGATGTCGTTGAATATGTCTGTATCGGCGATCTTCTGTGTGCGAGTATCTTTTTTATTGGACCAGATCGACGTGGTACTGCCGTCGGCGTGGCGGAGCCGGAGGTTATCGAGGTAGACGATGTAGGTGCCTGGGGTGCCGCCGCTGAAGACGATGCTATGCTTGCCGAGCGGGCCGGGGGCGTTGGAGCAGAGTCCAATGATGCGATGCTCCCATCGGTTCGCGGAATCGTGTGGGCCGGGGCCATTGGTTTGTTCGCGGTTATGCTGGTCGATGCCGACACCTTTTTTGGCCTCGTCAGCAATATCTGTGGGCTGACTTTGGTTCGGGTAGTTTCGCAAGTTGATGATACAACGCGACTTGGATCGTTTCAAACTCTTTGAAACCGTACGCTTTTCTCATGGTCAGTTTCGCTTTGTTATTGAAACCTTCAACAACGCCTGAAGATAGACCCTGAGATTCGAACCAGTTTAGCAATAGGCCTTCGTGTTTGCTCAAGGTCTTTGCTAATGCCTTCATCGGTTCGATGTTCGACTGGTTTGCTCGAATGCACCACTCTCGAAGGAATTTGCCGGCCCAAGTTGCCGATCGATACGTCCAGAATCGGTTGAAGTCTTCTCGCATGAGATACGCTTTCATCGTCTGAAGATTGTGCTTCATGAGTTCCTGAAGCTTGACCGTTTGCTTTCCTGTCAAATTGTCTTTTCGCTTGAGCAAACACCATCGAGAGTGCTTCATGACTTCCTCGTACATGGTCCCTCGCAACTTGCGTGATTCCTCGGCCCGTACTTTGTCGATCGCTTCACCGAACTTCTTCGAGATATGAAAACGGTCCAAGATATTCAAAGCCCCAGTGGCCTGATCCTTTAAAACCTTCAAGTACGCAGGCCACATGTCCGTACAGGCGTATTGAATCCCATGTCGTGTTTCCTCGCTCAAGAGAAAGAAAAATCCTTTCAAGCTCTCCTCCGTCCGATCCTTCGCAACGTACAACAGTCGTTTGGCCCCTTCGTCAAGTTGATAGACCAAAGTCAGGTACTTATGCCCTCGACGATACTGGATTTCATCGATTCCAATCGATGTGATCGAATCAACGTCCCGCTTTACGACCCCATAGCTTACGACCCAACAAATTGCTCGGTAAACGCTATCCCAGCTCGTACCGAAAATCGCAGCCACTTCTTTCCAGCTCAATCGCTTCGCCCACGTCGAAAGGAATAGCCGATAGCTGTTCGTCTGCTGATTCTTTCCGTCGGCCCATGGGACTCGTTCGACGACCACGCCGCATTCAGGGCAACTCACACGCCGAACTGCGTAGACCAAAAAAACAGCGATTCCCCAGAGTGGAACAAATTCGAACCTACGTTCCTTCAGACGATCGTAACCTGCGCGCTTCTTGCCACAACCTGAGCAAACGGCTTTCGAATTCCGCCGAGATTGAATAGGAATTTCCAACTCCTGACCTTTTTTCCCCTCACACCAGCGAGCATCACCGTAAACGAAGCTCTTGTATTTTTCGATCGAGTTGAGGATAGTTTTAACTTGCATCTCTGAGGTCGCTGTTTCGGGGCCTGGTGTCGTGAAGAAACAACAGTTTACGAAACACGCCTCGAGATGCATTTCAATCTTGCCGAATACTTGCTACGTTCCAAGGGTAACGTTACGCTTGTTCTGCCTGAGCGGAGGATAGAGCAATGCAGAGGTGCAACTCGAGCGC
>JANPLJ010000599.1:0-4176 GCA_031426475.1 Pirellulaceae bacterium
AACCTCATCTAGCAATCGCCTCCACAATATTGCCTTGAATAACGCGCGCCGCAAGCCGTTTTTTTGAGCCGATGATCTCGACTTCAATCACGTCGTCAACACCGCCAGATTGGACCGCGCGGCCAGCTGTTTGGACCACCACGCTTCCGGCGACGACTTGAATCTCCACTTGATCGCGAGCTTGAATCGTGCGCACCGGACCGGCGTCTGTGCGTAGGATCGGTTGTCCTGTGCTGATCGATCGACGCAGCTCCTTGCCGATCAAGCCTGCTGCATCAAAAAAACAATTCTCGTCTGACGCTTTCATAGCCGACGTCAGGCGAACCAATTTCAAGTCGCTCTCGACAATCACCCGCCCTTTGGCAAGTGGACCAGTCGCGCCCCATACCATGGTCGGTACATTGACGATCGCATTGATCTGGAACGATTGTTCGCCGTGCGGTGTTAGAATCAGCAAATCAAACTGTTGTTCACCAGTCCAAGGTTCTACTCCGCCCGTAATTCCCTTGATAAGGCGTTTTTGAGATAGCAACTTCGCATAGTCGTTGGAAATGATTGGCTTGATCGTCCATGATGCCGCATCGACCGATTTTGACTTGAGGTATCCGTCAATGACACTTGCCACGGTCCGTTCGGCCATGGAGATTGTCTGAGGCGATACATCGCTGGGGGTATATTCGATCGCCTTGTCTGGAGGCATCGTATCCATCCGAACGACTTGACAAGCCTCGTCACCAGCCCAGCGAATATACTTCTCATCGATACCACGAAGCTTGAGCAAGACAAGAATGTCTTCTCGAAGCCATGTTTGTCGGCTACCTCGAGCGGGCGCTGGACCGAGCGGCAGGTTTCGGATCTTTTGCAGAATCGCTTCCGAACCAGAGAGATCCGCTACGTCGTCGAGTTCGACGACATTTTTCTCACATGGCGTCGTTGGCTTGAGGGCAACGCGGATATGGAGTTGCGACTCGTTCGTTGAAAGTGCCTGGGGGTTTCGCCATGCGGGAGTTTGCTGCGCATATGCAAAATTGCAACATAAGACCACCGCAAGCATCCACAAAAACGCGATAAGGAAAGCGCTGCCATTAACGCTCTTGTGACGCAGTTGTTGTCGGTGGCATGCAACCAAACGAAAACGACCGATTGTTTCGAGAATTCTCAACATACTCCTCAATCTGGTTCCAGGGCTTAGGCCTAGTGCCCCAAGGAATTTCAGGCGCTGCCTGGGCTTTGCGATAAATAGCGGTTTACGAATAGTGCATTGATGCGCTTTTTGCTCTGTCGCTTTCGAAGAGAACTTTAACTTGTCCCCCCCCCCCCCCCAGTCTTGGGGGGAGAGGGGGACGGGGGGTGAGGGGCGGAATCGCTTGGACACACGGCCCCTCATCCCCAGCCCTTCTCCCCGAAGACGGGGAGAAGGGAGCGAG
Organism: Pirellulaceae bacterium; assembly: GCA_031426475.1. Lineage (GTDB taxonomy): Bacteria > Planctomycetota > Planctomycetia > Pirellulales > Pirellulaceae > JAIYDQ01. The sequence goes on from JANPLJ010000599.1 coordinate 1,428, forward strand.
TTCTCAATGGAGCAAAATTGTCTCGCAAGAATGAAATGTTCAGAATTGCTATTTGTCGCACAGCCCAGGCTCTGTGTGCCGTCTCGATATGGAGAGTTCGGATTGTCATTCGCGTCGCGAATCATAGCTTATCCCCGACGTAGATTAGCGATTTGCTGCAAGAGTTGATCGCCAGCTTGGATCGCTTGCGAATTGAGTTCAAACCCACGCTGGGTGGTTATCAGGTCGATCAATTCCTTTACGGGTTCGACGTTTGAAGCTTCCAGTGACCCTTGTCGAATAATGCCAAGCCCATTTTGTCCAGCAGGACCAAGCGTTGCTTGGCCAGACGCATCCGTTTGACCGTAAAGATTTTCGCCCATCTTTAACAAGCCATCCGGGTTGATAAAGTTGGCGAGTTGAATTTCACCCTGTTGTTGCAATTCGACCGTTCCCGCCGTTCGAGTCATCACTTGCCCGTTGGCATTGATGACAATCGCGGTCGCCTCAGGTGGAATCGTAATGGGTGGATCGAGCAAACGTCCCGTTTGAGCCGATCCAATAACCAACGCCCCGTTTGCGTTGATGTCGAGGTTACCGGCTCGTGTGAAAACGGCTTGTTGAGTCACGGGATCGGTCACTTGGAGGAACCCCGGCCCTTCGATTGCGATATCGAGATTTCGTCCTGTGTCTTGGAGCGTTCCTTGTCGAAAATCGGACTGAGTACTCTGGACACGCGCTCCCAATCCGATCTCCAGCCCGGTCGGCGTCGGCGTGCCCTGGGCATCGAGAACTCCAGGATAGACTTCATTTCGATAGAGCAGATCTTCAAAATTCGCACGATCGCGTTTGAAGGCGGTGGTATTGATGTTCGCAAGATTATTGGCGATCACATCCAGCTTGGTCTGCATCGCATCCATGCCGGTTGCCGCAGTATACAGCGTTTGAACACTCATCGAGACATCCTTGTCAAATGAATTCAGAGACTCCTGATATGGTGTGCATACTCGTTTGGGACGCTTGAACGCAATAGTGGATCAGCGGCTCCGTCCGCTGATAGCTATGCTCCCGCGGGACCACTTAGTAGCCGGATTCGTAAGAATTCGGATGAAGCTCGAAAAACGAAGTCTAATGCGCTTCATCCAAAGTCTGACGACTTCGGCTACCTAGTTCGGCGGCTGATCGTTATGCTCCCGCGGGCGGAGCCGCGGGACCACTTGTTGCATCGACATTTTGCGACGCCGCGGCTTCATAGAGCAAAACCCCAGCTGTTACCGAGACATTCAGGCTGTCGACGGTTCCATTCATGGGCAACTTCACCGCGACGACGCTTGGATTGTTCCACTCATGGCCTAGACCGTTCGCTTCGCTACCAACGACGATTGCGATCTTTGGGGACCAAGCGAAGTCACGATAGCTAAGCAGTCCATCGACTCGAGCTGCTACGATTTGAAAGTTGCGGTCCTTTAGCCATCGAAGGATCGTTGTCGAATCGCCGACCCCGATGGGCAATCGAAAAATTGCACCTAAGCTCGCGCGAATAGCATTGGCATTCCAAACTTCGCACACTGGGTCGCTCAGCAGTACAGCCGATGCGCCGACTGCGTCCGCCGTTCGCACCATCGCACCTAAGTTGCCAGGCTTCTCTACTTGATCGATTACAAGAATAACCCCGTGATCATTGTTGGGCAGCCTTTCGAGCTCGACCGATGGCTGGTTGGCAATAGCGACAATGCTTTCATTTCGATTGCCAAACGCGATTTTCTCGAGGATATGCGATGTAACCGGCGTAGCGACTTGCTGCAATTGCTCAAGCTTTGCGTTTGTAACATCGTTTGGCAACAGTCCGAGTTCATGACGAATCGACGAACAACGATCGTCGACAAACAACTCGATAATTTCGACACCACCCAGAATTGCTTGACGAATTTCCTTCATGCCGTCGATCAGCAAGAGTCCTGTTTCACGACGACTACTTGCATCGCGCAGCCGCATCGCTTGCTTGATGCGAGGATTCTGTAGGCTCGAAATAGGATCAGGCATGGGCGGTGGATGGTCCCGTGGCCAGCAATACAATCGAACCCGGGTCCAATTGGAGTTGTACCGTTTGGCAGGCTGCGGGAAGCAACGCCGATTGGCCTAGCGACAACCGTCGATCGCTTTTGTTCCAGGTCATCCGACACGCACCTCCGACTACCGTGACTATCTTGAACTGCCCATCTCGCTCGATCGCCGTCGATGATTTAATCTCGATCAAGCGGAACCGATCGCAATCGACCAACAGCGATTGGCCCTGCTCATTCGATGCCGAAAAAACCGCGTCCACCGGTCCTTGGTCGAAGTCGGTTACTTCCAAAGCTTGTTCGATATGAAGTGTCCGTGGCTGGCCGTCCTTGTCGACTCGATTCCAGTCGAACAATCGAAAGGTCGTATCGCTAGCCTGTTGGATTTCAGCCACAATGAGTCCAGCTCCCAAAGCGTGAAGCGTTCCGGCTGGAATGAAGACACAATCGCCTCGCTTGGGATGAAAGCTGTGCAAGCACTGATCGGATTGACCGTTCTCGACGGCTCTGCGCAGTTCCGCCGGTGTCACACCTTGCTTCAAACCGGCATACAGCAAAGCATCTTCGGTTGCATCGATAACATACCAAGCTTCGGTCTTGCCTAAATCGGGCGGCGACATCTTCTTGGCATATTCGTCGTCGGGATGAACTTGAACGCTCAAAACACGCTGGCAATCGAGATACTTCAAGAGCAGCGGAAAACCCGA
>JANPLJ010000600.1:0-7062 GCA_031426475.1 Pirellulaceae bacterium
CACGCGACGGGAGATTATATGGCTTGGCGAAGTGGCGGACACCTTAGAACCCGATGCAGTTGCTTCCGATAGGGTCGTTTTGGAACTGAAGGTACATCCAGAGGGACTTCCAAAATAAGCGTTTCGCCAGACCATCAACTACTTGTCGAGAAATCGATTTTGGTTCAGGTCGAAGCGATTCACGACGGAATTAATCTGCGAGCCATTCGCACCATGCAGACGCATTTGAATTGCATGAGTTCCGAGGTGGGCGTTATCGCAAGTTTCGGACAGAGTTGGTTCGAACTGCGCGGCGTCCATCGGCGATATGGATCTTGAGTGAATTGAGGTGGATTGAGACCGCGCGAATGAAATGGAACGCGAATGTGAAGTCAAGTGAAGTGGAACAATTCGCGTTCCATTTTATTTGCGCGGCCCGTTAGACTATCCGTTCCACTTCACAATATCTATCAACGCTATAAGCGTTTTTTGGTTTTGCCGATGTTCTGTTTTTGAATGACTGGCAGAACATCGCACGAGACAACTTCCAATTCAGGCAATGCGATTTTCGCACCAACGCCATCAAAAACCACTGGAATGACTTCTTTTGATACGGCTGCGTCGTAGACGAGCCCAAGATACTTGTGTGCAGGTGTCGATAGTCGCAGGATCCAGCCGAAGAAATTTACGCGAAGTCTTTGCGTCAGGCTTAGATCAGGGGAAAGGATCAGCTCTTCTTCTCCGACTTCCACGATCCAACGCTCAGCGGCTACCTTCAGCAATCCGCGTCGTTTCAGCTCTCGCAAAGCCTTGCGTACATCCGGTTGCTCCATGTAGCCATACTTGACCGTCACCGAATCGATGTCATTGCCCAAGCGTTTTACGGAGTATCGGTTCTCCGTTCCGAGTTTTGCGATCGACTCCTGCTGGATATGCAGAAGTACGATATGCGAGGGAAGCACGCCATACTTCTTTAGGAACACACGTAGAGCGACGGGGACGTAGTCTTGTTCCGACAAAATTGGTCGGGAACAAAGGAAGACTGCGGCCCGATCGCTCTCAACAAGTCGTCGTCGCCCTTGGATAAGCTGCCTCGCCGCAGGCAGATTTTCTTGCAAGGTAATTTCAAGATCGTCGAGCATTTCTCGCAATGAGATTAGCCATTCGATCTTCTTTCCGTCACGGACTCCAAAGTCGTAGAATGCCTGGCTCATTGTCGTGCGTCCCCACTGCCATGTCATCATGACGGCGATCAGTAAACTCGCAACAAGCATCGGAAAGTATCCACCATTCGCGATCTTGATGAGGTTACTTCCAAAAAACGTAAGATCGACCATGAGAATAGGAACGGTGATGATCAGCACCTTCCACAATGCCCAGTTCCATCGATAGAAGGCGACGGCAGCGAAGGCAATGGTGGTGATTCCCATTGTGCCGGTCACCGCAACGCCGTAGGCCGCTGCGAGATTCCCCGCGTTTCGGAATATCAGGGTGACAATGACACAACCGATAAAGAGTGCCCAGTTCACGGCTGGGATATAAACTTGGCCTTCGCCTTCCGCACTGGTGTATTTGACGAGAAATCGAGGCATGAATCCTAGGCCAATGGCCTGTTTGATGATCGAAAACATTCCGGTGATGAGGGCTTGCGAAGCGATAAAGGCGGCGACAGCTGCAATGAGCATATCGGCTCCGCTGATGATCTGGTCGAGCCGCGCAATTTCAAATGAGGGAGTGATTGCGTAGAAAGTGTTTCCACGCGGTGGCACTCCTTTTTGTAGTAAGTACGCCGATTGTCCGGCATAGCAAATCAGCAACGAAGGCAACACGATCATGAACCACGACATCATGACTGGTTTTCGTCCAGAGTCTTCCGGCGGGAGGCTCAATCCATCCTGGGCTGTCTCTTGCTGCATTCGGGAAAAGTGACCGATATCTGCATACTTGGCTTCACCGCCGGTGATCGCCAGGACGACAACCCCCAGAATCACGAGTGCCCCGATACTTGGAAATCCCCCCAAAAACTGAAGAGCATAAAGCGGGTTTATGGCTGAGAAAACTTCTGGGCTGCTCACGATCCATGGTAAACCTTTCAACGCAATCCAGGGAAACCAAACAAAGACCATGAATACTCCAAAGAGTTGCCCAACGTGCCCTGTTCCTCGCCATTGCACTTTGAAAAGTACGAAAAGGCAGGCTAGCGTCATCATCACGGGCCAGACTTCTCCAAAAGTACTGAGCGGCTCAAAGGCTCCTAGCATACTAATAGGAGGCGTGATGATCCCATCCGCCGCAAGCAATCCTGCAGCACAGACGACTAAAAAACCAATTCCGGACATGGCGAACACTTTACCGGTGTAGCCCTTCAAAAGACTCCACAACGCAAACGTCCCGCCTTCGCCGCGGTTATCTGCTCGCATGATCAAGATGTCGTACTTAATCGTCAGGAAAATGAGTGCCCAAAAAACGAGACTCAGACCACCAAGAATTTCGTTCGTTTCCAGAAGTTGCCCTCCAGATGCGATCATGGCGACTTTTTCCTCGTCGCTGAGTCCATGGTGCTTGAGAAGAATCGTTTCTCGCGTAATCTCCATGACGGTGTATAGAACCGACGTCCCGATATCACCATAGACTGTCCCAATCGATTGCTGCATGCGTCGCCACAGCGAAGTTGCATGAGTCGTCGTTTCGTCGACTTGGGGAAGGGCCGTCGAGGAAGGAGAAGATGCTGAATCGACATTCGAGACGATTCCAGACTCAGGCGGCTTGCCTTTGGGAGCCAAATCTTGTGATTGTGACATATAATGAGAAATGAACGGGAACGACTACAAATTCATTCAATGTGGAGTCAATCAGTAACGATTCTCTATCCGAGCTGGTTCCCAAACGCTGCGTCGGTTGTCCCCGACTGGCTAAAGTTATGAACATCTACCAACGCAATGTCAACGGCATGTATCGCTACACAGAGCATTGTCGAAATCCCCCAGGGCGAGGAGGAAAAAGCCGCGATGGCATACCAGCGTCCCTTAAATGCTTGACATTGCTTCAGAATTAACCGGTAACGAAGGCCAGTCGTTCACTTGGAATCATCTTCTGCTCCGATAGCATACTTGCAAATCGATGCTACCATTCCCGTTTACGCAATTACTGGAATTCACCCGGATGCAAAAAAATTATTATGACAGATGACGCCCTTACTTCCGCTAGGCGAAAGATTTTCTTGCGTTTACTGCCCATCTTGGTCGTTTGCTATATCATCGCTTACGTCGATCGGAACAACGTCGCAATCGCAAAAATGACGATGGTTCGAGACCTTCCTGAATTCAATGAACGAGTCTTTGGTTTCGGAATGGGCGTGTTCTTCTGGGGATATCTTTTGTTAGAGATCCCTGGAACGATACTGGTCGAAAGATGGAGTGCTAGAAAGTGGATTTGTCGAATCATGGTCACGTGGGGATTTATTGCAGCCATGACAGCATTTGTGAAAACGCCAATGCAGTTCTATGGGATTCGATTTCTGCTTGGACTAGCCGAAGCAGGATTCTTCCCGGGAGTCATTGTCTATATGACGCATTGGTTTCCGAAGCAGGATCGCGCTCGAGCACTGGCAATGTTTTTGATATCGTCTCCGATTGCCATGATGCTCTCACCCATTGTTTCACAAACGGTATTGCATTACGGGACGACAGAGATAGTCGATGGAGTTGAGGTAATCTACCCGCAGCTTTGGGGATTGCAGGGCTGGCAATGGATTTACATCATGTGGGGCATTCCTGCTGTGGTACTAGGTGCGCTGGTACCATTTGTCTTGCCAGACAAGCCACACCACGCGAGTTGGTTGAGCAAGGACGAGTGTGAGGCCCTCGAAACGATCCTCAACGAAGAGAAGAGGCAGATTGCTCCCAAGTCCCATTTATCTCTATTCAAGGCCTTATCCAATCCGGCGGTGATTCTGCTCGCTCTGGCATACTTTGGGACGACGGCTGCGAACTATGGAGTTGAAACATTTTTACCGTCTATTTTGAGGAGTTGGTACAAGCTCACCCCTACGCAAGCTGCCTTGCTCACGATCCTTCCCTCGATCGTCGTTTTGATTGGACAACTGACGATTGGTTGGAGTTCGGATCGTATGCAAGAGCGGCGATTCCACGCTTCGCTTCCCATCCTCTTCGGAGTATTGGCGTTTTTGCTCGCACCTTGGACACAGGGACATTTTGTACTCACGCTCGCTTGCTTTATGATGGCCGCAGGTGGTATGAAATCGTACATGCCAGCATTCTGGACGCTGCCAAATCTGTTTCTGACATCCACTGCGGCGGCCGGTAGTATCGGCTTGATCAATTCACTCGGCAATTTGGGCGGATTCGTCGGCCCGTTTGCGCTTGGATACATCAAAGAAGCGACCAACTCATACGATATCGGCTTGTACTGCTTAGCGGGATTGGGAATGATGTCAGCGATCGTCATCCTCTCGCTTCGAATGGCTGGTAGAACCTCTTGAACTTATTCGACTGTTGGTTGGTTCATCGATTGCAGTTTTAGATCGGTTTACCAAATTTGTATCGCCGATACCGGTACACTCGTCAGCAAAATCCGAAGTCTGATGACTTGGTCTGCCGGGCACATCTCCTTGTTTTTCTGTGATTCTAAACCCCTATACTCCTTTTTGAGGACAACGCGGAGTTTTCGCGAGAATTGATCTGTCTCGCGACGAGTTGCTAGAATAGAGGTGGTTTCTGTGCTTGCAAATCTCGTATACCGGTGAATATGGAATCTGCCCTGCCAGCGATTGATTTAACGGTCGCTGTAACAACTCCTGAGAATATCAGCTTCGAATACCAGCTTGCCGGACCATTTCGTAGGCTTCCAGCGTTGCTTTTAGACATCGCGTTTCGATATCTATTCGTATTTGCCGTCGTTGTTGGCTTCGGTTTCCTCGGAATATCGAGCTTTGTCCCGTTCTCAGACGCATTGTTTAAAGCGTTTGTGGTCGTCGGAATATTTTTTCTAAGCTGGTTCTACGGATTATTTTTCGAAGCGTGGTGGAATGGGCAGACGCCTGGAAAACGCGTTGTCGGGCTACGCGTCGTCTCCGTCGATGGAAGACCGATCAACGGTGTCCAGGCAACGATTCGCAATTTTGTACGAGTGGCAGACTTTTTTCCGTATGCGTCGACCCTTACTTTCACGTCGGAATCCGATATGTTTTTGATTCCGACGTTTCTCGTTGCGATTGTTTGTATGGTGATGACACGTCGCTTTCAGCGATTGGGAGATCTTGCAGCAGGAACGATGGTTGTTGTCGATGAACGATCATGGTACCCCCAAAAAATCTCACTGCAGGATTTGAAAATCGCATCTTTGGCCGAATATGTTCCAGCCAGTTTTCGGATGAGTGCTTCACTGGCAAAAACGATCGCGTTATATGTCGAACGACGCGATTCGATGACGCCGCGCCGTCGGGAGATTGCGGCTGACATACTGGCAATTCCCTTGAAGCAGAAATTTGACTTTCGAAGCGATACTTCGTCTGATCTCTTGTTATGCGCTCTCTATCACCGAGAGTTTTTCGGCGATCCGACGAAGCCAAGCGAAGCCGATGAACGAAGCGGTGCTTCACCATTGATCGAACACGAATTATCTTCGGCCGGTGACGTCTTGGCACCGGATCCATCAGCACTTCCTGAGGGCGTTTCCTGATGCGGGCCGGTGAACTACTTGAAAAACGCCGCGCTGACTGGGCTGAACTCGAGCAACTCTGTACGCTTTTTCAGGAAGCGAAGCGCGCGACGATTCGCGATGGAAAAACGGTTTCCAGGCTTGCCATGCTCTATCGAGGCACCTGCAGCGACTTGGCGATGGCTGAATTCTATCAATTGCCACCGATTACGGTCGACTATCTACATCGTTTGGTTGCGCGAGCCCACAATCAACTCTATCGTTCAAGACAATTTGAATGGGACCAATGGTGGCGAGTCGTCAGTTTGGAAATTCCACGGTCGATATTTTCCGATATCTGTGTGCATGTTGCGGCGGTTGTTTTTTTTGGGCTATTCGCAATATCTGCCGTCTTGAGTCAATCGGAGCAGCTATTCCCCAAGTACGCGAATCAAGTCGTCGGAGCCGAAGGTTTGGAACAAGTTGAAGAAATGTACGAGAAGCCGCTCGAAGGAAACTTCGACAATTACATCGGTGCGGCCGCGTACTATATCCAACACAATACTTCGATTGGTCTTACATGCTTTGGGAAAGGGCCATTGATCATTCCCTGTATCATTGAGTTGGCGTTCCAGGCGATTTATTTAGGAGCAATCTTCGGTTACATGGCGAGACCTGGGATCGAATCCGGGGATCATTTCTTCCAATTTGTCACTGCACATGGTCCATTTGAATTGACAGCGATTGCCCTGTCCGCCGCTGCCGGATTGCGATTGGGAGTGGGGCTTGTTGCAACAGCGGGGCTGATGCGAATTGAATCGTTCAAGCTTCATGCGTTGCGTTCGCTTCCGATTGGAGGGGCGGCCGTCGTCCTGTTCTTCCTGGCGGCATTCACCGAAGGCTTCTTGTCGCCGTCGCCGCTTCCTTATGCTTACAAGGCTCTTTGGGCAATCCTTTCCAGTACGGCGATGGCATTCTATTTCGTTGTCCTAGGCTTTCCAAGGAGCGAGGTCGATGGAGCTAGATAAGACGGCAATTGTCCTTCGCCAGCGGAGCGTACCCGATTTAATCGATCTCAGCCTAGTCGTGATACGGGTCTACTGGAAGCCACTGCTGACGTATGCCGCAGTTGGGATCGTTCCCTTTTGGTTGCTCAATACGATTATTTTGCATCCCTTCTGCGACTACGAATCGATTCTGATTTACGATTCGTTTGCTATCGATGAAGCGCCCTACCGAGTTCGTTATGTGATGTTCTTGTTAGGCTTCGTTTTTTTACAGACTCCCATCGCGATGCTCGGTGTCACGTACTATCTCGGCCATACACTTTTTTTACAGCCGACATCGTTTCGGGAACTCAGGAGCATTGTCGTTAAAATGTCGTTCGGTTTGGTGCTTGTCCTCGGAATATTGCGTTTGGGAGTG
>JANPLJ010000601.1:0-2726 GCA_031426475.1 Pirellulaceae bacterium
TCGGGCCAAAGGACACTTGTCGCATAAGGTTTTTTGAGCTCAGACCAAGGAATGCATGCTTTTACTAAGGTGAGGATCGCACGAGCATGGTGACCGATTTCAAACGACAAGACTTTTTTACTTGGTTTTGTTGCGATTCCTAGAAAACCAATATCAGGCCAATTCGCGAGGAGATCGGCCTTGATTTCCGTTGGCGATATTCTCGGTTTGGGGCCGAGTGGAATCATCGCTTTCGCAACTTGTTCGACTTTGCGCGCCATATTGTACAAACGAATCGTCCACTAACCGTGCCCAAGTAGGAAGATGCCCAGTACTTTTATGAATCAGCAACTTTCCGCGATACCACGATACCACGATACTTTACAATCATTTGCGGATCTTGTCACCAAGGTTTTTTCGCGGGCTCAATCCTGTCTCTTCATCCAATTTAGATTTTGGGGTGGGTAGCCGAAGTCGCTCAAAATTCGGACGCGGCTCGAAAGGCGATGTCAACTGCGCTTCCTCCGAAGTCTGACGACATCGGCTACGAATTGAAACCCAAAACTTAAAGTCGGACAAACCACTACCCCTTTTTGCGATCGCGGGCGAACCGGATCGCGCAACCGACCGGTGGCGTTTCGGGAACCGAAACGGCCTTGCCGGCGAGTGTCGCTTCAATCGCCTCTTCGACATAGTGCCTTTTCACGCCCGCTTCTTTCGTGCTGTCGTCCATGGCTCCCATATAAACGATTTGGCGTTTTTGATCGATGACAAAGAATTCAGGCGTGCGGCCAGCACCATATGATTTCGCAATCTCCTGCGTTTCGTCATAAAGGTACGGGAACTTGAAATCCCGATCGCGAGCCCGTTCCTTCATCGCTGGCAGGAGATCCGCTTCGATTCGGTTGACGTTGATCGCTACCACAGCAACTTGAGAGTCTGTCGTTTGATACTTCATGGCAAGTCGGTTAATACGTTCCTCATAGTCGACGGCGTACGGGCAACTATTGCAAGTAAAAACCAAGACGATCACTTCACGATTATCGAGGTCTTTGAGTGAATGGGGTTTGTCATCACATCCTGTCAAATCGATCCAGGGTGTAGCTGGATCGCCAATGCTTCGATCTGAATTGAATTGTCCCGCGTCGACATCCAAGCAACCCCAACTAATTGCGATGCTGAAGAAAACAGCGCAAGCGAATCGGACGAGCGGAATTCCAGTCAATTTTATGGTCATAGCTATCTTTCTAACTCGGTTCTGCAACTACCCTGCCTCCAGATTATACGCTCGTTCCCTGGCTCCTGCGGGCCGGAGCCTGGGAACCAGTTGCCGGCGATCAGCGAAAAGTGTCCAATTTTATGTTCATCGATGCTTTTCGGCGCTCGCTGCTTCCTTGCTAATCTCTTTACCTTCGCGATCAAAGAAGATCTCGCAAACAGCGCGAGCGCCATTGGGAATCTGTGCAAAGACAGTGACTTGGTGCACGCTTTCACTTCCAGGCTGGAACGCGACGTTGCCGCTTTTGGTAACGAAAAATTCGAGCGGAACATTGAAGCTTTGGCCAGCCTCCAGCGTTTCTGTTGGGCCACGCGAGAAAATAAAGTCTTTATTGACATAGACGGAAACGTTGCGCCAGATGTCCTTCGTAGGATTTTCTACAATAATACAAGGGAGTATTCTTGGGCTGTCAGGTGTCTTGCGAGGTGCGTGGACTGTCAAGTTCTGCGTAACCTTCACTTCCAGGAGAGGTTCCGGTGGAGGGTCATATGTCGCGACCATCGTGACAACAAAGATGGGCGGAATCAAAGAAATGGCGAGCAAGAGCAAGACCAACTTTTGTCGACCAATCGGTCGTGCAGGATGTTTTTGCGGAAGATCCATCTTTAGCTATTTCTTAGCGAGTCGCTGAAAGTCCCTAAACTCTTTTGGCCAGATTGAGCTAAAACTCAACGGTTCTTCGGACCTCGGATGCGCAAAGCCTAGCGATTCGGCGTGAAGGGCGATTCGTCGATAGGGCCATGCCCAATGGGTCGCTAGCTGTGGTTTGTAGCGTGGATCGCCGAGGACGGGGTGTTCCGCTTCGGCAAGATGCACACGGATCTGATTGCGTCGACCTGTTTCAAGCCGTACTTCCAAAAGGCTGGCATCGCTCCACTGTTCGCGAACCGCAAAGTGCGTCACAGCGAGCTCGCCGTCTTCGGAACGCGCTGTAGAGTATCGATTCAAATCATCGTCGGTCGCCAGATACGATCGAATCGTCCCATGATCCTTTGTCCATCTGCCCGCAACAATGGCTACGTACTGTCGTTCTGGCTTGCGATCGGCAAACTGATCTCGAATCTTTTCAGCCATCTCGATCGACTTAGCAAATACTAAGAGGCCCGAAACGCCGCGATCCAAACGATGCACACAGTATCCTTGTTCGCCTGTTCCGGTCCTTTTCAAATGACTTGTGACCAAGGATTGCAACGTTCTCGATTCGCGATGAGGCGTAGGTACGGTTAAGAGATTGGCCGGTTTGTGGACAACTAGAAGATCATCGTCATCGTAGACGACCGCAAACGTTTCGAGGGCAGTCACCCGTTTCCCCTGACTACGGAGCTGTACAGGTTGTGGCAGCCACTGGACGTTGACTCGATCTCCACCGTCAAGCACATGATGAGCTTTCGTCCTCGATTTTCCGTTGACAACGACCCCACCATCCTGAATGATTTGCAGGCATTGGTTCTTGGGAAGTTTCAATGTG
>JANPLJ010000602.1:0-8004 GCA_031426475.1 Pirellulaceae bacterium
GCTTTCCAGCGGCCTCCGGTGATGGCTCCTGCGCTCCGACTATGGTCACGGCGGAGATGAGAAGAGCGATGAGCGGGGTTAGGATGTGTCTCATATCAAAAAGCCGTCTTACTTATTTTGCATTCTGTAGTTCCACCCCGATTTTGCGGCTGTCGGCGTCGACTTCGTCGCTCCAAGAGTAGAAAAGAGTTTTTAATTCGTCAAGCTTACCAGGTTGTTTCGCAGCCAGGTCGTGCTCCTCGTGCGGATCAGAGGCGAGATCGAAAAGCATCTCGCGGGCGGGGAGCTTTTTCGATGGAGGATCCTTCGCATAGGTGCGGTCGGTGCCATCATTGCTGAGTTGGTGTGAGGTCGAATAAACAAACTTCCAATTCCCCTGCCGAACCGCGTAGTTGTTGTCCATAGTGCGACTGCGCCAGAAGAGGGCATCATGAGGCGTTCCACGCTGGGCACCAAGTAGATAGGGTGTCAAATCAACGCCATCGATCTGCGAGCCATCAGCACTAGCCGCGGTGATCGCCGTGGCACTCATGTCGAAGCTGATGACGGGAGACTCGAATGTACTACCCGCCGGAAGAACAGCAGGCCACTGCATCAATAAAGGAACACGGATACCGCCTTCGAAAGTTTCGCACTTCGAACCTCGCAGAGGCGCGTTGCTCGAACCGTTGACGCCGTTGCGTGTCGTCGGACCGCCGTTGTCGCTCGAGCACATGATAAGCGTGTTGTCAAGTTTGCCCGATTTCTCTAATGCCTTCACTACCATGCCCACGCTCTCGTCCGCGGTGCTCACCATGGCGGCATACATCCGACGACGTTCGTCTTGAATGTGGGCAAAGTGCTGGACGAATCGTTCGGAAGCATTGACCGGGACGTGCGGGGCATTGAAGGCGAGGTAAAGAAAGAACGGCTTTACGCCATGAATACTTCGCTCAATGAAGTCTGAGGCTAGCCTTCCTTGACTAATGGCTCGGTCCTCGGTTGCATTCCTTGTCAGCACGGGTGTCTCGTCAAAGCCCTGCTGTTCCGGCCGGCATCCTTCCTGACGATCCCCCAGGTGCCATTTTCCGATGAAACAAGTCAGATAACCCGCTTCTCGCAACCTCTCTGGCAATGTTCTGACATGTGGCGGCAAAGTGTTTAGCGTGCCACCGCTTGCCAGCGCCTCAACTCCGAAGCGATGTTGATAGCGACCTCCCATTAAGGCCGCTCGCGTGGGAGTGCAAAAAGAGCCATTCGAATACGCTTGTGTAAACCTTACACCAGACGTGGCGAGTCGATCGATGTTCGGTGTTGCCAAATCCTTGCTTCCCTGGCAGCCGAGATCCGCCGAGCCAAGATCATCAAACAAGATAATGACGATGTTGGGCTTGGATGCATGTTTTGGCGCATCGGCAGCGTGCAGCGCGGCCAGCGACATGAGGAGTAAAACCGTTAGGAGCGTGAGGGTAGGTTTCAAAAACATGATTTCAGGGGTTCGTTTCCGTAGTTTGGATTAGAATGTCGTCGATCTCGATTCCTTTTTCGCCACCGTTTTGCATCCAGAGCAGCTTGCACTTGGTAGCGTTGAAGCATGGTTCAACAAGCTTTTTACTCCAGGTTTTTTCATCGAGACGCACGGCGACGCGCTCGCCTTGAAACACTAGCCGCACCTCGCGCCAATCGTTGCACGACAGATCCACTTTATCAACCGGGAAGAATTTATTCAGTCGATACGCACCGCTGATCTTGTCGGCAGGATGCTCCGGCTTCTGACGCAGCGGATGATTGGGATCCTTCGAGTGCGAGTCCAACTGAAGTTGCACTCCATCACGGAGCAGTTTCACTCGCAACATGTGATCGACGCTACCAAAACCATCATCGCCATCGACGAAGAACCACAACCAGCCGCCATCGGCAAGGTGGCGATAACGAAACGTGATGGTGATGTCCTTCCCCTCGATCGGCAGATAAACCATCGGCGGATACCTTCCGCCGCTTGAACCGCGCGACCACAACACGCCATCGCGCACCTCGGTGTTTTTGTTCGGTATCGGCGTGATGAAATGTTTCGCGTCGAAACTGGCATCGAAGGTTTCGTGGATGACTCTTGATTTGTCATCAGCGGCGTGCAATACATCGCCGACCACCAACGGAGTATAGGAGTTAGCGAGACGATTGTGGTTCCGATCGTAGCGCCAAAGAAAGCGCCCGTCATCAGCCGCAAACGACACGATTCCCTTGTCCAAAAAGACGACATACTGCTTCAGACCGTCTGTATCGATTTGCAATCCAGAGGCGTAAGCGGCGGACTCGTGGTTCTCCAGCAGCGTGCTCCACAGTCGCTTTCCGGTAAGCTTATCCAACGCCGCCAATGTCGCGCTATGTCCACCGGGAGTACAAATCAATTTGTTTCCATCGACGAGAGGGCGGTCGCAGAAACCCAACTGCCAGGCTTCATTCCGAACTCATGCGGATAGCTGATTCGCCACCTAACCGATCCATCCGCTGTATCGAGGCAAATCAACCAACCTGTATTCGTAAAAACATAGATTCGATCGCCATCTACGGTCGGTGTACGTTGGCTGAGCCATCGCATCAGCGGATTTTCGGGAATTGCCGAGCCAATCTCGGCGATCCACAGAGCTTCGCCCGTTTGTTCGTCCAACGCCACTGCGTACTCGGCGTTCCCATACGTCGTGGTGGTGAATATCCGGCCATCAGCGATCGCCAAAGAGGCAATACCATCGCCGAGTCCGTCCACACGCCAAGCAAGCGGTGGACCCTGCACTGGCCAGGATGTTAGCAGCCCCTTTTCCGTGGAGCGATTGTCCCGATTCGGGCCACGCCACTGCGGCCAATCGTCAGCGGATAAAGGGCCGTCGCATAAGGCAACGACAAACAATAGAGACGGAACCCAGCGAATGAATGCAGCATAATCAAACATGCTAATGTCCTTTCGGCTAACGAGCGGGACCGGCGTGGGTCATTGACTGGTTTCTGTGCCGATCGATAGTGGAATCGAATAGAGAAATATGCAATGCTCGTCCCCAGTTACGTGTGAATTGCTAATGACCACGCGATCGGGCGTAACATCGGGGATCTCATAATGATGGGATACGATCTTCGAACCCTTATGCATTTTTGCAAATTGAGGCTTCAATTTATCCAGGGATGCCGGGTAGAGATACAACGTGACCACATCTGCCTCCGCGAGATCGGCCGTGTACATGTCTTGCTCTCTGATTTCGATCAAATGTTTAGCGCGAGACCTTTCGGCGGCAGAGCGCGAGCGAGCCACCAGCTCTCGATCGATTTCATACCCAATCGCCTTGGCCCCATACCTTTCCGCGGCTGTAATAAGTATTCGGCCATCGCCACTTCCCAAATCCACGAGCGTATCGTCCTTCGTAAGATGCACGATATTGAGCATTGTCTCAACCACATCTTGCGGTGTGGGAGAATAAACCGACTTCGCGACGCGACCGGATGCATCGTTTGATTGAGTTGGTGCTATGGATTCACTTGACTGTTTTGTCGAACCCTGAGCTTGATCGTCTGGAACTTTTGGGGCCGCGATCGCGTAGAGTTGGTTTCGTGTAGTACCGTAGAGGACATCGTTCGCAAAGACCGGCGACGAATAAACGTATTCGCCCATGTTAAGTTCCGCAATCGGGACATGAACGTTTGCAGATTTCTTCATCGCAACGTTAGGATCGGACGACAGTCGAAACACGGCTACGTCGCCGTCTTCGTCCGGCACATAGACATACTTATCAACGATCAGCGGAGAGGCCCAAATGCACGCAAATGGATCGTATGACCAATATCTCTTCCCGGTTTCGGCATTCAAACAATGCACCATCCCTTGGAAGTCAGGGGCGATGACCAGGCCATCGTGAATGGCAACCGTCGAAATCGATCCATGCATTTGATCTTCGAATGCTTTACTTTCTTCGATCTTCGTAAACTCCCAGATGAGCCCTGAGTTTGGATTAGGTATGGCTCTTTCCCCTTTTTTAGAATTGACTGCCTGAATCCGGCGATGAGGAATCGCGTTGCCATGGACGTCAACGGCTAGCTCGGAACTGATATCCCTCGATTTCGTGGGATCGATGCAGACCAACCGGCCGCTCTTACCGCCACCTTGCTCAGGTTGTACTCCGCTAGCGATGTAGACGCGTCTCTTATAAAGAACCGGGGTACCTAAAAAATGGTTGCGAGTGGATCGGTTAATGCTCCACACCGACTCTTTGTAATTAATATCGAACTTCCAAAGCAACTCGCCGGTCTCCGCATCGAAAGAGCGGAGCCAGCCATCGCCTTGGCCGACGATGACTTGATATCGACCATCGATCTCGACCACGAGCGGATGAGAGGCCTGACAATCGAGGATATTGGCGCCCGGCGAAGCATCGGTCCAAAGAACCTTGCCGGTGTTCTTATCGAAGCAAACCAGACTGGGAGCATCGGGTGCGGGTATTCGTACAAAACCTTCGTCTGTTCCATTGCCGGTCACAACGTAGATGCGATTCCCATAAGAGGCTGCGATAGAGCAACGTGTATGAGGACCCATGCCCGGCGGATGTGGGAAGACTCCGAGTTCTTTAATGAGATCGAACTGCCAAATGACGTCTGCTTCGCGAGGGTTCTGAAAGGGTTCATCGACGAAGGGACCATCGTTCTCACCATCGCGGAAACCCTTTGCATCCACGCATAGCAAAACGTGACGGTTGGAGACAAACCACAACCGATCGCCCTCGACGAGCGGCGAGGAAACCAAACCGTGGTCGGGCCAGTCATGGACTCGGCCAAGCGGATGTTTTTCAGCCGAGTACTGCCAAAGGAATTGGCCATCCGACTCGCGAAAGCATAGCAAGCAGCCCAAGTCGACGCTCATAGGGTACCGTTCTAAGTAGGCAGCCCCGTTGTTAGTACCGATATAAACCTGTCCACCCGCGACGATGGTCGACGCAAAGGTTGAGTAACCGATTTGCGCTTTCCATTTAATATTCCGGCCGCTGGCAACATCCCAATCGATGGACGCGTTTCCACGGGGCACGACCGCATTCCGCGTTGCATCGCGACCGAATACTGGCCAATCGGTGTGTTCGGCCAAGGTAAAACAGGTTTGATAAACCAGAGCAACTACAGTGAAATAGGCGATAAAACCATTTCGGCGACTTGAGAAAAACATACGAAACCCCTGTGAGGATAATGCTCGTCGTCGTCTAGTTACTTGAAGCGCCTGAATATATCGCGTGCGAGCACGCAATACAAATTTGAAGTTGACCGCCATATCTATTCGGTCATAAGCCTCAAAAAATGGTGCTCACGGTGGTGATCAAATGCTTGGTTGGGAGGACCTTGTGGAGTGCTATTCTTTACGCCGGACTTTACAGGGTTAATCAATCCGATTCGTTGCAATGCTAGTTCTCTGAAATTCGATTTATAGTCCGGCTCTTCGAAGCCTCGCACCGTTAATCTTGTGTCGGCGGTTGAAGACATTCCGAAGACTTTGGGAACACATAAGAATCCGCTAAAATAAAAGCACTCGTTGTCGTCTGAATCACTCAAACCGCTTGAATATATCGACCGACGGCACGCAATACAAATCGGAAGTGATGGGGATCCACCTAACGACCCGACAACGCTTCGAAAATCGGTATAGAACTCAAAAAAGGACTTCCGTCCCATATCCGAATCAAACCTTTGCTATTAGCTGTTGCCAGTCGACGACTATCTGGACTAAATGCAACTCCAAATACGGAGTCTAAATCAGTGGCTAGTGTCAGCAGCTCAAGTCCAGTCGTGACATCCCATACTTTGGTCTGTCCAAAGGTTTTTGACAACCAGTTCCCGCTACCGGAGGCCAGCCGTGTGCCGGATTCGTTAAATGCCACCGACCAGACGCTACCGGTATGCCCCCGGAGATCGTGTACGATTCGCCAGGTTGATACATCCCAAAGCTTAATATGCCCTGAGGTTGTGCGTACTTCATGGTACATTCCCATAGCTACGGCAAGTTGCCTGCCGTCCGGGCTGAAAGTTAAATCCCATATGCCTCCTGCGTAGGGTTCCTCTTTGTAGAAAACTTGCCGTCCAGTTTTAGTTTCCCAAACTTGCAGGAAACAAGTTTCTGGAACAGCCTTTGCAATAGGTTCGTTTTCGTACTTAATATTTTTTGCGACGCTGCTAAACCACGCGGAACCGCTCGCAAGTAGTTCGCCGTCGGGGCTAAAGGCGACGCTGGTAGACATCGGTTGCGACTTAAACCTACGAAGCAAGGAACCAGATGCGGTATCCCACAAATCGACAGTGTTCGTTCCGAACGTAGCCGCCACAAGCTTTTCATCTCGGCTGAATTCAAACTGACCAACGCGAAAATCACCTTGGTTTGAAATCTCGTGGAGTTTGGTAACAGTCTGCCCGGTAAAAGCGTCAATCAACTCATCCATCGTAGCACCCGCGATCCAGTTCTTTTGACTAGAAACGGCAAATCGTCCGACTCCTTTCCCCCGATGTTCAAAAGTTTTACGAACATGACCGGACTTTACCTCCCAAATTGCAAACCCCTCCCCACCGCGTGCGAACAGGAGATCCTTGTTCAAAAACACGGCGCAATCGCGAGAAGTTCCCTTGTGGACGGTTCGCACTTCTTTACCTGCACGCTTCGCAAAAGCTCTACGACGCGTGCGGGTTGATCATTTTGCTCTGCGACCTGGATAAGTGCCATGCGAGAAGCGTAAAGGTGGCGGTGGGCTAATCCTCTTTCAGCTTTGACGTCGTCGATCGCCTGTTCAAGATCCGATGACGCTTGCGACAGTTGATGATTGCTAGCCTCGAGCGTTGCTTTGGTCTGCCCCAGCTGCAGATTGCTTAACTGCAGCTGACTATTCGTTGTCTCAAGCTGAGCGTTATAATACAGACTAATTCCGGCGCCCACCACGGCGAGCAAAGCGATCACACTCGCAGCGATGAGAGCTGTGGGCGTTGGATGACGTCGAATCCATTTTACGCTGCGTTCCAGTGCGGTAGCGGGACGTGCTATGATCGGCTCGACCTTAAGAAATCGTTCAATATCTTCAGCTAACAGTTGGGCGGTGCCATAGCGTCGATGCGGTTCCTTTTCCAGGCACTTCAAACAAATCGTCTCGAGGTCGCGAGGGATGGTGGGATTGAGCGTGCGCGGTGAAGCGGCATCAACGTGGATTACTTGGTCGAGCGTCTTGATGACAGACTCGGCTCGAAATGGAGGGCGACCTGTCAAGCACTCGTATAGGACGGCGCCTAACGCATAGACGTCACTGCCCGGGCCGATAAGGCCGCGCTTTCCGAGCGCTTGCTCGGGCGGCATGTAACTGGGCGTTCCGACGATCTGACCGGTTTGCGTCAGCCCTTGATCGCCTTCAACACGCATCGCTAAACCGAAGTCAGTGATACGTACTTGATCTTGCGAATTGATGAGGATGTTGGAGGGTTTTAAATCGCGATGCAAGATCCCCTTTTGGTGAGCGTAGTGGATCGCCTCGGCCATCTGACGAACGTAAGCGGCTGCGGTCTTGGCTGGCAACAGACTGAGCCGCAAGATCGTCGACAAGTCGCGGCCATCAACGTAGTCCATCGAGAAGTAATGCCAACCTTCGTGTTGACCGACTTCGTGAATAGATACAATATTGGGGTGATTCAGGCTGGCGGCGGCCTGGGCTTCGGATTCGAAGCGCTGCACGTCTTGTTCGTCAGCCAAACGCCCTGAGACGATCATCTTTACTGCAACGATACGCTTCAAAGTCGTCTGGCGAGCTTTGTAGACAACTCCCATGCCGCCCCGCGCAACTTCTTCGAGCAATTCGTAGTTGCCGACATAGCTCAGCTGTTGGCCGGGGCCGATCGCATGAAACAAGTCGTCTTCAAAATCGCGAATGGGCTCAGCGAATTGATTCAGGCGATCGCGTTGAGCAAAGAACTGCTTTAGCTGACCAGCCACGTCCGGATACTGTTCTAGCATTTCTCGACGACTGGGAT
>JANPLJ010000603.1:0-7210 GCA_031426475.1 Pirellulaceae bacterium
CTTGCTTTTGTTGGTCGGTTTTCAGATCGCGACCGCGTCGAGTTCCCGAAACAATGAACGAGCGTTGACGGTATCCGATTCGGCTCCGAAAAGCTGTTGCGTGAATTCTGCAAAAGCATGCTGTGAAGGACCAATGTACTGCCCGCACACTGGCAAGGTGAGTGAAACTTGCTGTTGCGAAGTCATCGACGGTAAGTGGGTTTGCAAAGAAACCGGTGCGGTTTCCGATGCTTGCTGTTGCGTCCCTGCTTCGCAAGCGCCGCAATCCGCGGAACAAAAGTAGCGATCGACGCTCGCCCGCGAGGATTAAAATTCGGACGGGTTTTTGACTCCGCGAACAATCCTGTTTTTTAGGAGCCTTCGACATTTCTCGCCCAACGCCATCACGACGTTGGCGAGCGGTGGGTGTAAGCCCGCTGTTTCCCTGGACATTCGTCGTTCCGTTCGAAATTCGACTCGCTCTGGATGTGACAAACGTAAGGAACTCCGTGCGCGTCTGCTGAAACAGGGGACTAACGTCCCCTGCTCGCCGTCGGGCGGTGGCGATCAGGGAGAAGTGTCGAGCTTTCGCAAAAATTTTGGATTGAGTTTTGAAAGACCTCTGGCAAGCAAGCCTTGCCAGAGGTCGAACGCATTGTGGGCTCACGTCGACCCGACTAAATCTTGTTGGACCTCACCAACGTCAGAGTTCGGATGAAGCTCTTGTAGTCAAACTTCGGACATCGTACTCAAACCTTAGACATTTCATAACTCAGTTCCGAAACGGACCATATGAAACTGTCAGGCTTTTGCGAATTAAATCGATTGGCACGGCGAGTGCGATTCTTCGACATCGTTGTTTTCGATTTCGAATCCTCGTTTGGAGAAACAAGTCATGTCGCATCGTCTGTTAAGAATCGTTTGCTTTGCCGTCGCGTTTGTTCTTGCACACAGCAATACAAAATCGCTCCACGCTCAGTATTCCTGCGGCCAAGGGTACGGCAATCCATACGCTTACCAAAGTCAATCCTACTATGGGCAGCCTAGTTGGCCTCCTAGCTACGGTGGATACTCAGGATCCAGCTACTTTGGATCGAATGGTTATACCCCGATTCCGTCGGCAGGATTTCCGATCGGAATCCCGGCCCCCATCGGCATACCTCAGCAAAGTTATTACTCCAATAACTTCTATAATAGCCATCCCGATCATCATCACTCGCATCATCCTTGGCATCTCGGCCACTATCTTTTAGGCCACTAGTGATTCCTCGTCGACCGATTCGACAACGCGTTTAGCGGTTTCGAGTCCGAAGAGCCAGAAAAGCGCAGGGTGAACTAGAAAATCGAGGAGTGTGGAACTAATCACTCCTCCAAGAATGACAGTAGCAACGGGATAAAGAATTTCTTTGCCCGGTTGTCCTGCAGCGAGAACCAACGGCACTAAGCCGATACCGGCAGTCAGCGCAGTCATCAGCACAGGTGCCAATCGCTCTTTGCCTGCACGAACGATCATCTCGTGAGTCCATCCTTCGCCTTCGTGCTTTACCAGATGCAAGTAGTGCTGGAGCAAGAGAATTCCGTTGCGCGACGCGATTCCCCCCAAAGAAATGAAGCCCACTAAACTCGCGATGGTGAGATTTTGACCGGTAAGAACCAGCGCGGCAACCGCACCGATGAATGCCATCGGAATGGCGGCCATGACTTGCAATGAAAGATTCATACTACGAAACATCGTATAGAGTGCCACGAAGACTCCGACGAGAGCAACAGCAAAGAGAGCATAGATGATTCGAGATGCCTTTTGCTGGCTCTCAAACTGGCCACTGAATTCAAAATAGTATCCCTGAGGCAACGATGCTCGCACATCGTCCAGCTTCGACTGAATCTCCTCGACAACTTCGACGAGCCCACGATTCGCAGTATTGCATTGCACAACGATTCGGCGACATATTCGTTCGCGTTGAATCGTATTGGGACCTAAAGACTCGTTGATCTTCGCCAAGGCGCTAAGTGGTATCTTGCCACCGCCTGGAAGCTCGATCGGCAACCTTCGCAATGCATCCGAATCCTCGCGAGCGTCCTCCTTCAAACGGACCACTAAATCAAATGTACGTTGCCCTTGCATCACTTCCGAAACGACTTGGCCATTCATCGATGTTTCGATGACAGCGTTAAGAGCTTCGACGGTTAAGCCTGCCGCCAAGAGCTTATCGCGGTCGTACTCTATCCTCAACTGTGGAATCAGCGTCTGTTGCTCGACCAACAGGTCACGGACCCCTCGTACGTCCGCAATCGCTTCTTTTACTTCGTTTGCTTTGCGACGAAGTACATCCAAGTCTTCTCCATAGAGTTTAATACCGATTTGAGCTTTCACACCGGACAACATATGTGAGATCAAATGCGAGATCGGTTGCTCAACCGAGAAAACGACGCCAGGAATCTGCTTCATCGCATCGCGAATTCGTTCTAATTGGCTCGCTCGGGTTCGATCTGCATTCGAATCCAAATCGATAATGTACTCGCTGGCACTGACGGGCTCGGCATGTTCATCCAGTTCTGCTCGTCCAGTCCGTCGAACGAAGTTGAGTACATCCGAGTTTTCGGTCAAGCTACGTTCAACTGCTCGATTGATCTCAACACTTGTCTTTAACGATGTTCCAGGCGGAAGCAAAACGTTCAATTGGATTGCCCCTTCATTGAAAGGGGGCAGGAAGTCGCGATCGAGCCGCCAGACAAACGAAGCAGCCAACGCAACCATTGCAAGTACGGCAGCGAGATTGAACCAAGGATATCGAAGGCTAAAGCGAATCACGAAACTCACGAAGGTCTTTAAAATCCGCAACACCACACTATCTAAGTGTTGAGACACGGCTCTCGAACGAGGAAGCAGCCAAAACGACAATATGGGGGTTACTGTCAACGAGACAACCAGGGAACAGAGTATCGATACGACGTATGCAATTCCAAGTGGTCGAAAAAGCCTTCCTTCCATCCCAGACAACGCGAACAAGGGAAGAAAAACGAGACACACAATGATCGTACTAAAAACGATCGAACTACGAACTTCCAAGCTAGCATCATAAACGACTTGGAGCGATGCTTTAGGCTTAGCCAAAGCAGCATTCTCTTTCAGCCTTCGAAAAATATTCTCCACGTCGACAATGGCATCGTCGACCAATTCACCAATTGCGACAGCAAGGCCACCCAAGGTCATCGTATTGATCGACAACCCAAACATCTTGAAGACCAAAATCGTCATCAGCATCGACAACGGAATCGCAGTCAATGAAATGAAAGTCGTTCGGAAATTCATTAGAAACATAAAGAGCACGACCACGACAAGAATTCCGCCATCTCTCAACGCTTCCATCACGTTATCGATCGCTCGCTCGATAAAGTGTTCTTGAGCGTACAATGCGTCGATGCGTATTCCTTTGGCCAGCGAAGGCCGAATCTCTTCGATCGCCGAATGAATCGACTTGCTGATCAAGCGAGTGTCGGCGCCGGGCTGTTTGCTAATCGTTAGCACAACCGCTGGCCCACCACTGAATCGATCGTCGGACTCACGGACGAAGGCGGATGCGTCTCCGCGTTTTGTTTGGGCAGCTTCAACAACGGTTGCTACCATTGCAAGAGCCACAGGCCGGCCGTCTCGTATCGCTACGGCGATTTTATTGACATCGTCAATCGTTTGGATACGACCTACGGCTCGAACTAGCCACTCATCGGGTCCTCGCTGGTCAAGATAACCACCAGTTGCATTGGCGTTGCTCTTCTGGACCGCTCGAAGCACGTCCTCGATAGTGACTCCAAACTTGACCATCAATTCCTGGTCGATTTGAATCTGAAACTGCTTGCGGCCACCGCCCATCGTAAAGACCTGTGCAATGCCAGGAATTGAGAGCAGTCGCTGTCGAACAATCCAATCCGCTTGACTTCGAAGCTCAATCGGATCGATTGTCGCCGAGTCGCTCCACATGCCAAGCACCATTATCTGCCCCATGATCGATGCGATCGGTGCCAATTGAGGTCGAACATCCTTGGGCAACCGTTCGGAAGCCATCGCCAGACGCTCATTGACGATTTGCCGAGCCACGTACGCGTTTGTTCCGAATTCAAACTCGACGTTGATGATCGACATACCCACCGAAGAAGTACTGCGTACCGCCAGCACTCCATTCGCGCCATTGATCGCTGTCTCCAATGGAAAGGTAACTCGCGATTCAATTTCTTCGGGAGCTAAGCCCGCAGCTTCCGTCATCACCACCACGCGAGGACGATCTAGGTCGGGGAACACATCGATCGGTAAATGATTTGCCGTCCACAAACCGTATCCGCATAAAAGTAATGCAATGCACATGACCAAAGTGCGTTGCTGCAACGAGAAGCGGATAATTGCCGTGAGCATGTTTGGATTTTTGATTCTTGATTCTTGATTTTCTGATTGACAAGTCTATCGGTTGTTCACGGCAGATTTGCGCGATGTTATCATGATCGCGATTAGCTGGTCCGCTTCGTCTAAAAGTGGTTGAAGGACGCTCTCGGCAAAATTCTCAATGACTATGCCCTGCATGCGGATCCACCCCTCCGCTGGCTTGATTCTTCAATGCCATCTGCAACTGATGGGCACCTCGACGCGCAACGACATCCCCAGGAAATATGGTCCCGTCGTTCTCAACGACGACACTCGTTTGATCGCGAAATCGTTCATGGATTGCGATGCGATCGTAGTGATCGCCATTCTGCTGAAAGACGTAACTTTCAAGCCCATCCCGCACGACAGCATCGACAGGTAAAACGATTTGTTCGGTCCATCGTTCGATAGGGATCTGTAATTGCAAGCGTTGGCCAGTTCGATATCGCCAGACGATATGGCGCTGGCCGCCAGAGTTTATACTCTCTTGCATCAATGCGTTGGGAAGCAACGCATAGAATTTGAGTGTTCGAGTCACAGAATCGATTTCGTTATCGACCCAACCCAATTCGAGATCATCGACCCTTTCGGTTCGACCACTTTCCTCGATCGAAGCCGAAACTTTCCAGTCTTGTAACTTTGCCTTCGTAACTAAGCTAGCTTCGGATTCAAACGCTTGGCCTTCGATGAGCAGTTCGGAGAAGTCAGCAAGGGTGCAAAGCAGATCTCCGGCACTGACAACCTGTCCTTTTTGGACATCCAAGTCTTGCAAAACCAATAGCCGATTCGCCTTGCTCGTTTCGTGATCAGCATGCGAGTGTAATTTCTCAGTGTCGATTGCATGCGATGTACTAATATAAAGTGTGTCTAATCGTCGATTCTGCCGACTCAGTTGAAGCTCTTCGGCTGAATGTTGGTCCGGGTTGGGCGCACAAACTTTTAATTCCGTCAGCAATCTCCTTTCCGTATCGATTGCCTTGATCTGCTCGTCTGAAAGCCCGTGAAGCCGTAATGCCTCGCGTTGCGACTTCAATAGTGAATCGATCTTGTCGCGATTGTATTGCCGTTCAAGCAATGTCTTATTCGATACCGCTCCGGCCGATGCAATGTTTTCGATTCGAGCGATCTCTTTCGACTCGACATCCCGATCTCCTAGCGCCTGAAGATACTCTCGCTGTGCCGTGACGAGATCTTCATGCGTCAGTCGCATCTCTAGAATCAGGTCCCCGGAAGACAATGCTTCGCCCGTGACCGCATGCACATGCGTCACGATCCCTGTCGTCGCAGCGCTGACGGGCAATCGAGTTCGACCTGGACGATCAACAATGATCGCAGGTACGGAGATCGTTCGGTCAAATGAACTTAGTTCGATTGGCTGCAAATATTCCTCTGTCAGCCCCAAATTCTTACGAGCCGTCTCTGTCAATTCGACGAAGTTCCCAGCCGTTTGCCCATGATCGTGCCCTTCGTGGTCATGCCCATCGTGGCCATCTTGAGCATGACCAGCGTGGGGGTCGGAATCGCTTCCCGCAATCGGCGAATCGAATGGCCAACCTCGACCCAAATAGCGTCCCTGCAACAAGCCACCCAAAAATAGCGCACCTCCCATCACGACGATCATCCATTTGGTTGCTTGGGGTCGGGCGTTGATTTGTGTCATAACTTGTTTTCCAGAAGCTTCGATACTATTCGCCGAACGAACGCGAGATAGTCGCCACAACGGCGGATACGGATGGTAGAAATACGCGAGATGGCTGGCGAAAATACGTCAGCTACTTCTTGACGGCCGGCGCGTGGGTATGCCCGGCATGGTCATGCTGGTGCTCAAGCTTCACGGAATACGCCTTGCCTCCTATCTTTAGCGCAAGCTTGGCGTCCGCATGTCCTCCGTGAAATGCATCCAGCAACGGAGAACTTTCCAGGCCGAATCGCGAGGCGAACCCAGGCTTATCGAACTCTTGTGGCACCGGCTTCAACTTCAGTTGAGCAGGCTTCCCTGCCAACTTCAAGTTGACTCCGACGAACGGTGCGTCGATCGCGACATACGATTTGGCGTGAGAATCCAATAGATAGAGCGTGAGATACTTCTTGGTTTCATCAACCACGATCTCGGCGTGATACTCTTCCTTCCCGATTTCCAATAGCTCACCATGATGAGGGCCATGAGCAGCATGCTGATGTTGCGTAGCCGTCTTGGTTACGGTTCCTTGCTGAGCATTCAACGAGACTTGAGCAGACAAAACGAAAGCGAAAACAACTAGTCCGGTGCGTAATAACATACGATTATCCTCTGATTCATGCGAAGTAGAATTTCGATTGCAAACGATAGCAATACAATCGAGTCCGAATCAGATACGTCGATGCCCCAGCAACGTTAAAAGATCACGTTGTGAATGGAACGATAAGGAAGTCGTTTCGATGCCTCGCTCGCCATTCTCAAACGCCGATCCGACGATCTCCATCGAGAACGATTGAATGACTGGAGACTTACCCGCACGATCTTTTGAAATTGTGACCACTTCACCATGTGCTAGCATGTACAGATGGTGATGATGACACACATGTTCATGGGCAACCGAATCGATTCGCTCAGTGCGACCCATTCGAGCCGTTGCACGCTGGAGGGCGACATGGTAGCGTTGAGATACCAACCTCGAATTGTCATCAACCAAGGCTACCGACGCCTTGGAACAAGATTTCTTGGTTCGGCAGCAAAGCGTCCCGTGGTCATGTCCGCAGTGATCTTTTGCTGTATGCGCGGTTCGCTGATCATTGCAAGCTCGTGGCCAATTCAGTGGATTGCTGATCTCGCAATTC
>JANPLJ010000604.1:0-3277 GCA_031426475.1 Pirellulaceae bacterium
CAATGAAAATCCGGGTAAGAGGCTTTCCCACTTTCACATCAACGAAATGCGATGGGACGAAGGGGGCGATCGGGGACAGTCAAACTAATCACTTGAGTTTCGTTGTTTCTGGATTGGCTTTTGACCAGCTAAGATAATCATCGATCGTATAAAAAGTCTGATTGCGATAAAGTCGGCCGCCTTCTTCGACAAGCTCATTCGAGTTGAAGCTCCATGCGTCGCCGTGTTTCTTCATGAGCATGCTAAGCTTCTCGTCGAGCTCCCGTTTCAGATTTGCGTGTTTTGGATCGTCGATGAAATTATTCATTTCCGACGGATCGCTTGTGTGATCGAACAATACCCAGCCTTCGTTTTCAAAGCGAGCGTAGGTGTGTTGAGCGGTGACGATACCACGCCACGGTTTTGAAATCTGGTCTGGATTAAACGGAACGAAAATTTGTAAGAGCACTGCATCGGGGCCCTCGGTCGTTTGCCCAAGAGCCACACGTGACAAGTCGCTCCCTTGCATGTTCTGAGGAATCGTTTTTCCGGACAACGCGAGCAATGTCGGTGCGATATCGACATGGCTGAAGAGCGCATCGACCACTTGTCCCTTCGGAATGCGAGCAGGCCAGCTTACGATTCCGGGGACTCGAGCGGATTCGTCATGCGGTTTTCGCTTGCGTCGCATTCCATGCGATCCGAGCATATCACCATGATCCGAAGTAAAAACGATGATCGTATTCTCGTACAGACCGCGTTCTTGAAGCGTTTTCATCAATCGGTCCACTTGATCATCCAACGCCGTGATGGCCGCGTAGTAAGCGGCGATTTCCGCTAACCCGCCAGGCTCAACATCAGGTGCAATCGCGCTGCTAGCTGGTCGCTTGCTGGGGGCAGCAGCAGGCCTTGTTTCGCTATTGGGCTGCCAGTTTTCGGATGGGGTTATTCGCTCTGGGATGTATTGCCGCATATATTCTTCGGGAGCACCATATGGATCGTGCGGCGGCCCCATCTGGACGGTTAAAAAGAACGGTTGACCATTCGGTTGATCACGCAAGAATTCGACGGCAAAATCGCAAGACGCCACCGGCTCGAACTTATCGATCGTAATGATCTCGGGCGTATCGCGAAAATATGTCGGCCGAAAGTGTTTATGATGACATTCGTAGGCCGCCCAAAAGTCAAAGCCTTGGCGTCGCGGTCCCGGCGGTACAAACCCTGGATCGCGTTGCCCGCCGTCTAGATGCCATTTTCCAATGAACCCCGTGCGGTAACCATCATCGCGCAGGATCTCCGCGATCGTCACTTGTTCTTCTCGCAATCGCAGATCGTTCGCCATCATCCCGTTCACATGTGGATACGTTCCGGTCAACATGATCGCGCGAGCCGGACAACAAACGGGGACGTTTGCATAAGTGCGTTTGAATCGAATGCCCGCGGCTGCCAATCGATCGATTGCTGGTGTTTTGACTTGTGTGTTCCCGTCGCAGCCCATTGCGCTGGCACGCATCTGGTCGGGAAGAATCAAGAGTACATTGGGGCGATCGGAAGCATCGAATGCGACGCTGACTCGGTTTGATATCCCAGCTAAAAACGCCACCAACGAGACGAAATGAAACAGCCAGCTCTTCACGTAGTTCATCAATGGTTTCCAGTGCAAAGTTCTAGGTTTTTTTCTAAACGGATAGGCTGTGAATTTATGAAAACGTGGCCGAGTCGCTCTGCGACTCGGCATCATTGCTTGATGTATTACGTCCGTTTTCGCGAGTTTTGACGTGTCGCTGAGCGACTCGTCCACAAACATTCACAGCCTCGGAGCGAAAGGCTACCCTGGATGATCCAGTGCTATCGCATCTCAGGGAACGCGGCCTGTAAATCGAGCTGGTCTTTCATGGACTTTTGTAAAGCGATCAGCCGAGTGAATAACTCGTTCTTGCGTTGAGAGTACTTCGGGTCGGACGCGAGATCGCTCATCTCCATCGCATCGTCTGCCAGATGATAGAGACGTACGACGCGCGCCGTTGGATACGCGATCAGCTTCCAACCGTCGTACGCGACCGATCTTTGCAATTCAAGATACGCTCCGTACACCGAATCGTACGACGATTCTTTCTGATCGCCCTTCAATTGTGGTAGTAGACTCTGAAAGAAAACATGTTCCGGCTTTGTTGCGCGAGCCAATTCCAGCGACGTCGGCATGACGTCTTGCAAGTAGATGGCCGCGTCGCGTCGCTGATTGGCGGCAACGCCTGGCCCGGCAACGATAAAAGGCACACGAACGCTATGGTCATACATGTTTTGCTTTCCGAATAGACCATGATGCCCAACGGCCAGTCCGTGATCTGCAGTAAAGAAAATCCACGTGTTGTCAGCTTGCCCGGTGGACTGAATCCCTTCCAAAATACGCCCGATCTGAGCATCCAAGTGCGTAATCAGAGCATAGTATTCTTGGCGATGCACTTTGACCGAATGTTCGGTCCTGGGCATCGGAGCGAGATTCTCATCCCGCAACTTGTGCGAGCAGCCGATGTCGTCTTTATAAGGATACTCGACAAGGAAATTCGTCGGCATCTTGATTCGATCCAATGGATATCGATCAACATATTCTTTGGGTGACTGGCGAGGATCGTGAGGTGCATTAAAGGCCAAGTACATAAAGTACGGTTTGCTTTGTTGCTTCGCTTCTTCGAGATAGCTCAGCGCATTATCGGCAACGACTTCGCTCCAATGTTTCCCGCCTTCCCAAAAGCCACCGATCGATTTGTCGAAGGGACTCCACGTATCCGGTTTATCGTTGAGCGGTCGGTTATACGACGATGGAACCGTTCCAGGCATACCAGCGCGAATATCCTTCGCAACATCGAAACATTTTGCTGCATCGGTTTGGATATGCCATTTGCCTGTAAAGTAAGTTCGGTAACCAGCCTTGCTTAGCAGTTGCGGCCAGAGCACCCCGGCCTTTCGTTCTTGATCGGTCTCTTTGTAGATCGAGTTCGCATCCCAGACACTGCGTCCAGAAATGAGCATCGTTCGGCTTGCTACGCACACGGCACCGCTCCACGAACCCATGTTGTAGGCATGAGTAAACGTCGTCCCGCGCTGAACCAAACGATCCAAGTTCGGCGTGTCGATGTCGGTGTATCCGAATTCGCGAATCGCTTCGTAGCAAAAATCATCTGCAAAAAGGAAAATGATGTTAGGCTTGCTCGTTTGCGCGAACGCGTTGTCGATCTGGGTTATAAATCCAAATAATGCAAAGTAGCTTAAAACGATTTTCTTCATGATGGTTTGATCA
>JANPLJ010000605.1:0-9657 GCA_031426475.1 Pirellulaceae bacterium
CTGGCAGCATCCGCCACGAAACTCTCGATCGATGTTAAGTCGCGGCCGTTGGTACGACCCAGACTTTCAAATCAGTCACGATGTCTGCATGCAACTGGACCTTGACCGTGTACAAACCAAGCTCTCGCAGCGGACCGGCCAGCTTGACTTGTTCTTCGGTAACCGGCAATCCAAGCTGCTTGAGAGCAGCGGCGATTTCAAGGCCGCCGACACTTCCGTAGAGATGTCCTTCGTCGGTCGCATTGGCTTCGACGTTGATCGACTGCTTACCGATCTTGTCAGCAAGCATGCGAAGGTCAGATAGACGCATCTTCTCGAGTTCGATCAGCTTGATCTTGTGCTTATCGACCATTCGCTTGTGATGGTCTGTTGCAACGATTGCCAAACCCTCAGGGAGCAAATAGTTGTTTGCGTAGCCCTTCTTGACTTCAATGACGTCACCAGCCTTACCCAGGAACTCGACGTTCTGGATCAACATCAACTGGATTCCGCCGTTCGGGCCTTTCGGCAGACGTGTAAAATGCCGTACCTTTGGTTTGGAGGATGCAGCAGCCATATGAAAACTCAACCTATCCCTAAATAATTCTTATTTCAACAAAAACAATTGGTCTGGATTCACTCGACCCAAATAAAACGAACTACTATCAAAACGGAATCGAGCTATCTTCGAAGCTATCGCCTTGATCATGTGACGCCATCGAAGAACCGGCATGAGCGGGCGACTCATGGTAGGTCTCTTGAACCTGGGCGATCGTGCGAGCTCGTCCAGCTCCCCCTTCACCGCTTGGCTTGGAACCTATCAACTGCATATGCTCGACGATTACGTACAACTTACTACGTTTCTGTCCGTCCTTTTCCCACATGTCTAGCTTCAAGCGGCCTTCCAGGTGGACAGGCGACCCTTTCGATAGGTATTCGCCGGCAATTTCGGCGGTCCGACCGAAAAATTTTACTTCGACGAAGGTCGCTTCATCGACCCATTCGCCAGCTTGGTTTTTACGACGATCGTTCACCGCGATCCCGACGTCTCCGATTGCCATACCGGACGTGGTGTACCGCAGTTCGATATCTCTTGTCAAATTCCCCAACAAAATAACGCGATTGAAGCTAGCCATCTCATTTCTCCTAAACCCAAAAACAAAACACTAGTGAACATTTGAACCTAATGTACTGCTATTCAGATCTTATTGCAAGTCTCCGGGCTGGCCTTCTATTCAGCGTCAAATTCATCGAGATCGTCGCCGACACCAGCGCCGACTGGAATGGCATCATCGTCGTTTTCAAGGGCGATTTCGGGGCGCGGCATCGAAGCCTTGCCTTTTGCATGGGCCACCAAAGGCTCTACCAATCGTGGGTCGATTCTCGTAAATAGCCATCGCAGCAACGTTTCGTTGAGCTGGAACATGCGATTGAGTTCGGTCAATCGGAGGCTATCGAACGAGAAGTAGACCAACCAGTAAGTCCCCTTCTGGTGTCCTTTGATTGGATAAGCCAGCTTTTGTTCAGCCCAAAGTCTGCTGACAAGGATCTCGCCGCCGATTCCGGTAATCGATTCTTCAATCGTGGTCGAACATCCGCCTGGGTCACGGGCGTAGCGATTGGAGTCGAAAAGGAAAAGGCATTCGTAGGTCACCGTAGCCAAAGGTCATTCTCCTGCTTAACTGAAGTTATTCTTGTTCTCGGTTGTATTCGTTCATACAGCTTTCGATGCCGCTACTGAGCCAGTGTTCGATAGCATCGCCAGCACGTTTAATCGCTTGATTCACAGTCGTTCGCTCAGCCGCACTGAACTTGCTCAACACAAAGTCGGCAACGTCCCAATTCGGAGGAGCTTGGTCGATACCCAATCTTAGTCGGGGCACAGCTTGTGTGCCGAGCGATTTAAGAATGTCACCGAGCCCTTTTTGTCCGCCGCTCGAACCGCGTTTTCTCACACGCAGCTTTCCGAGCGGCAAGCTCATATCATCGCAGACAACCAGGACTTGGTCGACCGGAATTTTAAAAAATCCGACCGTCTGGGCCACGCATCGTCCGCTGTCGTTCATATAGGTCAAAGGCCAAAGCAAAATGACATCCCGTTCATTCCACTTTCCTCGGACCCATTGCCCTTCGAATTTTGCCGTCGGACTGGGGGATCCCATTCGTCGGAGCACTTCGTCGAGGCATTCAAAACCTATATTGTGTCGTGTTTCGCGGTATTTCGCGCCTGGATTTCCAAGCCCGACCAACAAATACACATTTCCATCTTCTCCGGACATCGCCAAATGAGCGTCGCTTATTTCTTCGCGTCGCTCTTAGCCTTCGCGTCGCCTTCTGCAGCCTTTTCTTTGCGGATCAACTCAGGTTCCACACCTGCGGCAGCCGCATCATCGGCCGATTGGGTCGGAGCTACGACTTGAACGACGACCACGGAACCTGGGGTAACCGGTGTCGCCCCTTGTGGGAGCACCATCTCGTTCACGTGAATTGAATGGCCGAGCTGGAGGCTACTAATGTCGACTGTCAGGAACTCAGGCAGCGAAGCCGCTGGGCATTTTATCGTGATTTCGTGCGTGACGAATCGAAGCTGGCCCGCCCCAACGGCCCCCGGCGCTTCGCCGTGGAGATGGATTGGCAGGCTTACTTCGACCAATTCTGTTTGTGAAACGCGTGCAAAATCGAGGTGAACGATTTCGCTGCCCATCGAATCCCATTGGACTTCGCGGAGCAAAGCAGTATCGGAGATTGCTCCGGTCAGCGAAACGAGTTTACTGCCGTGTCGTATGAGAGCCTGTACCGACTCTACTTTGACAGAAAGGCAGACGTTTGCCTCGCCGTGTCCGTACAGAATAGCAGGAACCAAACCGGTAGAGCGAAGCTTTCGCATCTTCCAGGAACCGAGATCATCTCGTTTTTGTACTTCAATTGTCTCAATCATTGCGGACAAATACTGTGTCAAAAAAAGGAGTTTTTGGGAGGGGACAAGTATGGCGAATGCGGCCGGCTTGGCAAGGGCAAAAGTCGGTTTTGGGTCGTTCTGGGAGAAGCTTTTGCGAAGAATTGCTCCTTGAGAACGGTCGGGCGGCTTGTCGAGCGCCCTCCCACTAGGTAGGGTTTCTAGGAGGCTTGATGAAAACGATGTCGGATTATCGGGCAAGCTCCCTGTTGGTTTAAGACCTTTCAAACAATCTGTATTTCGTATGCCAAAGAAATCGTCTGCCTTTGATTACGTCGAGCCCGTTGGAGCACGTGTTCTGGTTCGAAAAGATGAGCCCAAGCGCGAGACCAAGGGCGGAATTGCCTTGCCGGAGACGGCCGAAATCCCGACGATTACCGGGAGAATTGTGACAATTAGTCAGCAGGTTGCCCACGACGACGATTTCCCGCTGAAGCAATACGACAAGGTGCTCTTCCATCCCAAGAATGCGATTCCGGTCGATTTTGAGTCCGACAACCAGCTCTTTGTCGTCCCGATCGAGGATGTGGTGGCGGTCTTTCGGAGGAAGCCGGTCGGAGAAGAATAGCTGCTCGATTGCGCTGTTCCGGCATTCGGAAACCTCGGCACTGCCGGAACGGCGTCGCCAATGTTTTATTTAACTTCGAAGTCTGCTAGCGACTTGTTCCGGCCTACATTGCTGCTTGCCCGGATTATTCATGGCTCGTAGCTACGTTCGCCAGAACGTGGTGAACCGCCTAGAGTTACAGCCACGTTCTGGTGAACGTAGCTACGACAGTCCAGGCTAGCGACTTGTTCCGGCCTACATTGCTGTCCGGATTCTGACGAATCCGGCTACGAAATTTATCCGGATCTGACGAATCCGGTTACGAAAGGCGCGTCACAGGTTACTTCTTGTGGAAGCCGTACTGTGTGTTATTGGTATCGAAGTCGGCATCGGTGAGTCCTACGTTGAACTTGATGTCTTGGTAGGTGTACTCTTCGAGGAGCTCTGGTTCGCCGCCGGCGACGCGTGGCCAGGTGTAGGCTGCGTATCGGACTGGAATTTTGTATTCGTTATCGAGAAAGACCTGAGCGATATTGAAATCATACGGGCCGACTTTTTCGGGGTGAGTGACTTCGATGACGGTGCAAGCCCGCTCGCTGACTTTGGCACCTTCCAGGAATCGAACGCTGCATTCACCGAAGCGTTTATCGCGTTCGGCACGTTCGATCAGTTTGGTGACCAGATTCTCGATTCCGATATCGGTGATCGGATAGCGTTGGCCTTGCATCGCCATCCAGCCGGTTGGTTCAAGGGCGTGCGTACCGAGCATTCGTTTCATGCCACCTTCGTGTGCGATGACTCGGCCTTGATTTAAATTCTCGACATAAATCACTTCACGACCTTTTACCGTCGCGGGTTTGAGGAACGCGAGGTAGACACCAAACGGGACGACGGTGTTGCCGTTCTGAATTTTTCGATTTCGTATTTTGGCGAACATGAACTCGTATTCACCGAGTTCCTCTCCGATTCGCTCACGTTTAACGAGCTTGGCGGTGTAATCGTGGATGCTTGAGCCTATGATTCCGAGGCTCTGATGCGCCAATTGGATGGCCGGGTCCAACGAGTGCGGAACAACGGGGCCAGGCTGAGCTGGCTGGTTCTTCGACAACCGGTAAACAGGCTCGGTCAACTGAGTCGGGGCCGAAGCAGTGGTGGCTTGGGGCTGTTGAGCGAGTGCGAGGCTCGAGCTCAATGTCGGCAGCGAGGCGAGAAAGGAGGTGGCGACGACGTGACCGAAGCGAAATTTCATGACTTGGATTATCCCATCCTTAGGTTGACAACTGAACGCGGCGAGTCGTTTTGCCAGCGTTTCTGACCATTGTTTTTTGATATCGTGATTGGGGGGCTGGTTGCGTGAACGGAACTGACTGCTGGGGAATAAACGCTTCCTTCGTTACGATCGGGCCGAAACTCGTAGGGTTTTGGAGCCGAGAGCTTTCTATCGCACAGGCTGGCAGCCTCTGCCACTTACTACCTGTACTGGCTGTTACTGGGCTGGGACCAATTCATTGAGTGGGCGGGCGCCGGGGATATCATCGGGCCATCGCGACCAGATCGACGTTTTGCGTTTGAGCTTGTCGACCAAGAGATCTTTCGCTTCTTTGCCTCGTTGCTTGCTGAGGATTTCTCGGATTTCTTCTTGGGTATCTTCGAAAGGAATGATGCGATCCGGCTCGCGTTCAAGGACTTCGATGATGCGAAATCCATCGCTATCCTCAATCGCATTACTGAGTCGATTCAATGGGATGGCAAAGATGGCTGCGTCGACATTTTCGTTTTTGAGAGATCCTTGAGTGATCCAATCATAGACACCGCCTTGAGCGGCGCGCGAACCGTGTGACGATCGCTTTGCGACGGCTTCAAATGGCGCACCACCCAGAAAGACTTCATCGCCCATTTGGCGAATGAGTCGGTCGGCTTCTTCGCGGCTTCCAGACTTGCTAAACAATGCGGTTAGTTCACGATAGCGAGCTCGGGCGGGTCGCCGAAAATGATCGATATGGGAATCGTAATAGTCGCGCATCGCGATCGCATCGATCTCGAACTTTTTGGGAATATGCTTTCTTTTAGCCTCTTCGGCGAACGCGGAGTCTTTAAAGACGCGTTTCTGACCTTCGAGCGAGCTTCCTTCTTCGCGAAGCATGCGATCGAGTTCTAGCGTCGTATCGACTTTCATCGATTCCATCATCTTCGGAACCATGACTTCGTAGAATGCTTCGGTGATCTTTTTATCCATCTGGCGTCGGGCATCGGCGCGTTCGTTGAGCGATTTCCCTTCGACTTGTTCGCTAACGAAAAACTGAGCGAGCATTTTTGACTGTACAATTTGCCCCAACGCCTGCCGCATCATTTTCTCGCGGATCTCCGCCAATTGCGATTCGGATACTTGCTTTTTCGCTTCGCGTAGTTGAGGCTCGATGAGGACCAAAAGGTCGCCTGCGAGAACGTATTCTTCGTTGATGACGGCGACGAGCATTCCCGGCTCGAATTGTTTCATTTCCGAGGCGTCGGCGGCGAAAGGAGCCACTGCCCCAGCGGCTGACTCTCCCGGTACCGCGTTTGGTAGCGATGCAACGAATTGCGGCGGTTGGTTATCGCCGGGCGTGCTGGGTGGAAGAAATCCACCGACTTGTGCGACGGCTGTTTCGAGACTAAATGTCGCGAGAACGAGCAATAACAGGATATGCAAGGAACAAGACGATTTCCGCATGTTCGCTACTTTCCAAAGGTTTGGGGTGAAGAGATAAACGAGTTTGAATGAATGGAGTGCGACACAAGTTATCGTTTCTTCTTTAAAAAGAAGGGAATCCTACGGACATCGCGAGGGTACGATCCACGGAACCTTGGCTTATAGATCGCCGGAGACGGGCAAGGCAAGAGTGTTTTTCTGTCGCACCAAACGCGATAGCTATTTTTGCGATTACGGCTTTGAGCCGATTCGCTCGACGCTGCGAGGTGTTCGAATCAATCCAATCGGATAGAATCCAGCATCTGAGAGCTTCACGGAATTTTTTGACTGTCACTTTTATTCTTTATTCGGAAACTTCATGACGTTACCGTATGGTGCAGAGCAAGCATTAGGGCGATTGAATGCAGAAGAGGAACAATTCGATGAAGAGCGACCGATGCGGCATCGCTGGCCACCGGGAGTTTTCCCGTTGATGATGTTTGCGTTGACGGCCTTGTCAACCATTTGGGTTGGTCTGGCTGCCTGGTCTCCGGATTCTGTTTTAATGCAAGCGTACGAAGATTCTTCCGCTCACATCGTACGTCGGTGCTTTCTGGCGAATTGGCAGACAGGGCTAGTTTTTTCGGGATCCTTGCTAGGAATCCTGTTGGCCCATGAATTCGGCCACTATTGCATGATGCGTCGTTATGGCATTCGTTCGACGTTCCCAATCTTTATTCCCTTTCCGATATCGCCATTTGGGACTTGTGGCGCGTTGATCGTCATGGATCCGTCGCGAGCAGATCGCAAGCAGATATTCGATATTGGTATCGCAGGGCCGCTTGCCGGTTTAGTGGTCGCAATTCCGCTTGCAATTCTTGGACTGTTGCGTCCTGACGGACCGCCGTTCCCACAGCCGGATGGACTCAAACTTGGTCAACCATTGATCATGTCGTTGCTGGACCAACTTGTGGGGATGGATGCGATGTCGAGTGTGACCGCGATCAATACCAGCACGGCCAGTCCTTATTTCATGGCCGCATGGATTGGGTTCTTCATTACGGGTATCAACATGATGCCGATCAGTCAGCTGGATGGTGGGCATGTTGCATTCGGCATTTTCGGTCGATTCGCATCGTGGATAGCCAAGGGTACATTCGTCGTCGCAGTCGTTTACCTGATTTGGTCGGAATTGTACGGACTGTCGATCATGCTGTTGTTGATCTTGATGATGGGTGTGACCCATCCGCCCAGCAGCGACGATCGCCAGCAGATCGGCCTCGCTCGAACGATTCTTGGTTTGGCGACAATGAGCCTGCCTATCTTTTGTATTGCCGCCAAGCCGTTTCACTTTTGATCTTGAATATTTCCTCTTGTTCCGCGATAGATGTTCTTGAGGAATGACCAAGGAAGGTCTTTCCGCTCGCCGAACAACACAGGTACCTTTGCCATGGAATGGTTCGAACAGGTCGCTGATTGCTTTGTCTGGTTCATACCGATCTCCGCTGCGATCGGCCTCTGGTTAGCGAGACTTAGCGGCGACCGCGACTTGCGGCTATGGACGCAGCGAGCATTCTTCGCATCGCTTTTGCTGGTCGCGGGTGGCGCGTTGAGGACCATCCTGGTCGATGATCCGAGTTGGTTGCTACATATGTTGTCGCTGGCCATCATGGTAGTCGGGGCGATATGCCCAACTGCCAATCAAGGCGGATTGGAAACGCTCGAATTCTGAAGAAATGCTTCGAGAATCGATGCCAGAATGTGGAGAGTTGGCGCTTCCCTCCACGTTCTGACGAACGTTGCTACGACAGAACCGTTGAAAAATCAAATGGAGAATATCCTTCACAGCGTTGGGGCCTCCCCCAGCCACATAAGGTTCTAGTGTCCTAGCAAAACAGCCGGACCTAGACTCCCGTCCCTGGCCCACTTCACCGAGGGACAAAAGGGCGTTGCATTCCGCCTCGGCCACAGAAAATCACATCCTCGATGTGTGCCTACTAGCATGGCGAATTTTTCTGCGTTAGTCTGATCTGATTCCTTCGGACGATTCAGAAATCTTATTCTTTCAGGAGCCCAAGCCATGGCAACCATCGCCCCACCTGTTCGTCAACCTCGCATTCAACACACAGATTGCTTCATCAACGGTCGATGGGTTCCGAGCGCATCGGGCAAGCGGTTTGAGACAGTCAATCCTGCCACAGAAGAAGTCATTGCCGAGGTCGCTGAAGGTGACAAGGAAGATATCGATCGCGCGGTGAAAGCTGCTCGAGCCGCATTCGACAAAGGCTCGTGGGTAAAGATGGATGCTCGCGATCGAGGGCGATTGATGTTCCGTCTCGCCGATTTGATCGAAGAGGAGATCGATGAACTCGCAGCGTTAGAGTCGCTCGACAACGGCAAGCCATTCAACGAAGCCCGCAAAAGCGACTTGCCACTCGTTCTAGATGCGATTCGATATTACGCTGGTTATGCCGACAAGATCCATGGGAGCACGATTCCGATCCGCGGCAACCACTTTACCTATACACGTCGAGAGCCTGTCGGCGTTGCTGGGCAAATCATCCCTTGGAACTTTCCGATGTTGATGACGGCTTGGAAGTGGGGGCCAGCGTTGGCTTCAGGCTGTACGATCGTGATGAAGCCTGCCGAGCAGACGCCGTTGACTTGCTTACGAATGGCCCAACTCGCTCAAGAAGCCGGCTTCCCCGACGGTGTAATCAACGTGGTTCCAGGCTTTGGGCCTACGGCTGGCGGAGCACTGGTGGACCATCCCGGCGTCGACAAAATTGCATTCACCGGCGAACACCGAACCGCTCAAATTATTATGCGGAACGCCGCCGCAACGTTGAAGCGACTCACGTTTGAGCTTGGTGGTAAGAGTCCGAATGTTGTCATGGCGGATGCTGATTTGGATCGCGCTGTAAAGGGTGCCTACATCGGATTGTTCTTGAATCAAGGGCAGTGTTGCTGTGCAGGGAGCCGAGTCTTTGTCGACAAACGAGTCAAAGACGAATTCATCGATCGCTTGACGAAGTTGACGAAGAATCGCAAAGTCGGCGATCCGTTTGCGAGCGATACGGAACAAGGGCCTCAGGTCGACAAGGCTCAATTCGACAAGATCATGTCTTACATCGAAAAGGGGAAGAAGGGTGGTGCCAAATGTGTCTCGGGTGGCGAACGCGTCGGCGACAAAGGCTTCTTCATTCAACCGACGGTCTTTGACAACGTGACCGATTCGATGGAGATCGCACAGGATGAGATATTTGGACCAGTCATGTCGGTCTTGACGTTCGACAATTGGGAGGAAATCATCGAACGAGCCAACAATACGTTCTACGGCCTCGCTGCTGCGATCTGGACCCGTGACATCACCAAGGCCCACGATTTTGCAAGACGAGTGCGGGCTGGGACCGTGTGGGTCAACTGCTACGATGTCTTTGACGCAGCCGCGCCGTTTGGTGGCTTCGATGCCGAGCAGCGTAGGTGCGGTGCCGGCGCCGACGGTGC
>JANPLJ010000606.1:0-1287 GCA_031426475.1 Pirellulaceae bacterium
TAGTAATCTTCTTGCAAATAATCCTTCACCAAGGGGTGGTCGTGACACTGAGCGCACTGCAAATCCATTCCGAATACAATTCGACCAACATCTCTAGTAACTGCGTTCGGTTCGGCATCTCGATTGAGGATGAATTTCGTCGGAACTCGAGAAGCTGATTCGTCGCTTTCTATAAAAATAATCTCTTGGAAAATCTGATCGAGAGGCTTTGACGTGGAAATGGAATCGATAAGGTAACTCTCCCAGTCTCTTACGTTGATGGATTTGTCGACGCGACGTTCCAAAAGCATCACGTCGAATACAACTGCCATATGCCTAGAAAAGTCATGGCTCCTCGTGAGCTGCTCGATCATCCTTTCGCGTTTCGTTGGCGAAGAATCCGCAAGAAACGATTGAACCTGCTCGACAGTCGGGATCGCACCTGTCAAATCCAGCGAAATTCGCCGCAGGAAGTCAGCGTCGCTGCAGATCGGTGCCAAGGGACCGATCGCTTCGCTTTCAATCAATGCATCAATCCGTTGATAGAGCGGCGTAGTTCGCGAAGTTTCCGTCGCCGTTTCGACGCTCAACAACGGGGACGAAACATCGAAGCAGACGAGCCCTATCGCAAGCAAACCAACGTTTCGGATCAAAGCAAAGTCCAACATAACACCGAAGGTTGTAGGAAGGACGCGGGAAAAAGCCATGGCAAATGGAGGGAGGGAAGTCGGCAGATCTGTAACGATAACCGACGTCACGGGTTACGTCAAATTTTGGACAAGTATCAATCGTAGCAGAAACACTCCGTGTGCCTGCTACTTTGAAGCAAATCCAGAAAACCGAAAGGCGACTAATTCAATTCTCGATGCAATACATTCAATTCGCGATGCAATACAGATGTTGCTCGCCTCGGATCAGCAGTCGAGAGCCTACGATCGCAAGGGAGGCAGACACGTTTTCGTCAAGACGATTAACGGCAACCCCAGATCACATGTTTTGATTTGGTAAGATCGCCATGAGCGCCTCGCAAGTCGATGGCCATGAGGACTCGCTTTTCGT
Organism: Pirellulaceae bacterium; assembly: GCA_031426475.1. GTDB lineage: Bacteria > Planctomycetota > Planctomycetia > Pirellulales > Pirellulaceae > JAIYDQ01. The sequence goes on from JANPLJ010000606.1 coordinate 1,039, forward strand.
AGCTGCTGCCAACGTATAAACTTATAGCTTTTGAAGCTCGTTCACCCACGAGTAGAAGAGGTCGTCTCGCTTTCGAGACTACCGTAGGCCGGAACAAGCAGCTAACTGAGTTCGTCAATTTGAGAAAGATAGTCTGCGCCGTTCCGGCAATCCGAAACCTCGGTGCTGCCGGAACGGCGTCGCCAACGTTTTATTCAACATCCAAGTTTGCTAGCGACTTGTTCCGGCCTACAAAAAAGCGAGACGGCC
>JANPLJ010000607.1:0-3041 GCA_031426475.1 Pirellulaceae bacterium
GTTCCTGAGGGAGAGGGGAAGGGTGATAGGACCTGACACTGATCCCACTGGACAAGACGTTCTCGTCGGTCGCTTGCTTGACGTTGAAGTGGACAACGCTGGGTGTTACACGTTGGCTAACCAGTTCAGAAACTCGCGACAAGCCATCCAACGAAACGTTTCGCAGTTGCTCACCAGCCGCTTCGTGCTGGGCCCGTAGCTGGCCTCGGTACCACGAATAGCGAGATGATTCGAGAAGCGGGGGCAGAACCCAACGCACCAAAAGCAGAAGAACCAGGACAATCCCAAGGCTAGTGAACGTCGAAACCAAAACCGAGCCTGCCGACGCTGGCGGAGGGAGCCGTTGCGGCGGGTTCGACGGAATCGGACGATCGGAATCCGAAGGATTTTCAACACTCATATCCGTGTATCCATTTCTTCAGTATCATTTTCTTGACTCTTTTTAAATCTTGACTCACGCCAGTCTAACCGAAATCCATCTCCCTCGACACACTTTCAATTCGCTCATGCAAACATCGCTCGCAACCAGGATTCACGACGAACTCAAGAAAACGATCCTTATCGACCCGCATTCTCACATTAATCCTCATTCTCCAGCCAGCGAAACATTGGCCGATTTGCTTGGCTATCATTATTATACTGAGCTTGCCCACTCGGCAGGAATGCCGCGCGAGTTGATCGAACCATCTGCTACCCATGGAACCCCGGGAGCGACGATCGGACCGCGGGAAAAGGTATCGAGGCTGATGAAGCATCTGGGGGCGATCGATAATACGGTCCAGTGGTCCTGGATGCTCGATCTGTGTCGCGACCTTTTCGACTGGTCGGAAGATCGCATCGATCAGAGCAACTGGGAAAGACTTTATGATCGGGCCGAAAAGGTTTGCCAAGCCAAGGACTGGGAGGATCAGGTCCTGAAGCGAAGTGGCGTGGAGTCGATTTTTCTGACCAACGACTTCGATGATCCGCTGCAAGGCTTTAATCTTAAGCGTTATATCCCGTGCTTAAGAACCGACGACCTCGTGTTTCATCTTGCGAAACCAACCGTCGTTTCACGATTGGAAAAATGCTCGAACGTATCGGTCCGGGATCTTCGATCCTTAACTCAGGCCATAACTTACCTGTTCGATCATTTTTCGAAGAACGGAGTGAGGGCTTGTGCAATTTCCTTGCCTCCCGATTTTACACCTTGTGAGGTCTCGGATACCGAAGCCGAAACCGCGTTGGCCGAAGTCTTGAAGAACCGCGATCTCGCAACGAGCGAAGCAAGAAGCGTACTCTCGCGATGGACGTTCTGGACGCTGGCTCGACATTGCGCCGAATATCGATTGCCGTTCGACTTGATGATTGGCGTGAATCGTCAAGTCTATCCGGGTGGGGTTTTTCAAGGCCAAGACTTGTTCGATAGCCGTGTATCGATGATTCAGTATGCCAAGCTTTTCAATGCTTTCCCGAGCGTGATGTTCCCTATTTCGGTACTCGCATCGGTAACCAATCAAGAACTCGTCGACTACGCTTGGATTTTTCCGAACGTGCTTACCAATGGCCATTGGTGGTATAGCAATACGCCAAGCTTCATCTATCGCGATTTATGTGCTCGACTGGAAGCAATCCCGCGCACCAAGCAGATCGGATATTACAGCGATGCATACAAACTGGAGTTTATCCTTCCTAAATTCAGTATGTATCGTCGAATCTTAGCACGCGTTTTAGCCGACGAGTTTGCGGTCAATCGATCGTGGAGCGAAGAAGCTTGCGTTGCGTTGGGCAATCAGCTTCTGCGCGGCAATGTTGAAAGCGTATTCGGGGTGTAGCCGGTCAAGAGCCGGAAGCGTAAGCGACGACCAACTTTAAAGTTTTGGGTTTCAATTCGTAGCCGATGTCGTAAGACTTCGGCGGAAGCGCAGTAAACATCGCCTTTCGAGCTGCGTCCGAATTCTGACGAATTCGGCTACCAATCCTAAAATTTAGGTTGGATGAAGCACTAGAATAGCTCGGCCATTTCGCGGGCGTGGTAGGAGCTTCGAACAAAAGGCCCGGATGCGACTTGTTTAAAGCCCATCTGCTTGGCGAAACGTCCGAGTTCTGCGAATTCGTCGGGTGGAATATAGCGCACGACCGGCAGATATTTTGGACCTGGCTGAAGATATTGGCCCAACGTGAGAAAATCACAGCCGTACTCCAAGAGATCGGCTAGGCATTCCAACACTTCATCGCGTGTTTCGCCCAGCCCCAACATCAGTCCGCTTTTCGTCTTGATCGACGAGTTCAGTTCTTTCACGCGTTTTAGCAAACCGAGCGTCCATCGATAGTCGCTCTTGGGACCTCGGACCTTTCGATAAAGTCTCGGGACGGTTTCCATGTTGTGGTTGAAAACTTCCGGCGCCGCTTCTACAACACGATCAAGAGCTTCGCGATGTTTGATAAAATCTGGCGTGAGAACTTCTACAGAGGCTCCGGTTCGCTGGCGCACGGCCAAGATACAGCGATAAAAGTGTTCGGCGCCACCATCGGGCAAATCGTCTCGGGTCACCGAAGTAATCACGACGTGCTTTAGACCGAGCCTCGCCGCAGCTTCTGCGACGCGATCGGGTTCGTCCGTTTCTAACGCTTCAGGACGCCCTCGCGAAACGGCACAAAAACCGCAAGGTCGTGTGCAAACGTTCCCAAGAATCATGAACGTCGCGGTTTGTTGCGAGTAGCATTCCATGCGATTCGGGCATTTGGCGTTCTCGCAGACCGTCTCTAATTTCAGTTCCGAAAGGATGCTCGACGTGAGATGATTGGCATTTCCTTTGGGGACCTCTCGCCGCAACCAAGTAGGTAAGCGCCGCGATGGCTCGAAGGTCACGTCGGAGGCTACTGAGCCGCAAACTCCGGACGGTTTCGAATCGCCAATTTGATCGCCTAGCGATACGACGGGGAGCTCAATGGTCATGGGGAATAATGTCAGTTATGAACGGTTCGATGGGGATGTATTGTAGATGTAAAGGGACATAAGGGACATAAGGGACTTAAAGGACGAAAGGGACGAAAGGGAC
>JANPLJ010000608.1:0-3526 GCA_031426475.1 Pirellulaceae bacterium
CATTGATCGTCTACTCATCCCCGCTTTGCTGCGATTCGTGCCAAAACTGAAGCTCGATGAACCATTGCGAGCGGGACTGCAAAGTGTCTCAGACAGAACAACACGCTCCGACGTCGACATTCTGCAAAGGTTTACAAGTTTTGAAAGAGCAAAGTACCGGAACTTTCAATTCAATATCGAACACCGCTCTCTAGCGATTCTAGCAAGCGACGGCCCACTCAAAACGAAAGGCCGGAGCTCTCCAATAGACGGACTCAGGTTCGTACTCCATCGCTGGTCCAATCAGCTTCTCGGAACACCCTTGCCAGATCCCTTTGCCGATAACAATCCGCCAACGGAGAAAACAACGCAACCAGCGGTATCACCCCCGTAGAGTATTCTTCACCGAGCCATCGGTCTTCGATGAAACTGGTTCTGTTTGTAAAGTCCATTTCTCATCCCGAAGGGATACTAAGACATTAGCCGGTGGTGTCGCTTCGCTCAACCACCGGCTAATCTCTGATATCCCTTCGGGATGAACAACTCAACGCGTTCGATTCGACTTTGGTTTCGATCTTGAATTCGGCAGAGCCATTCGAAGCAAGAAGGCCTCGGTCAATCGATCGGCGATTTCGTCAACTTGATCTTCGCTCATCAGATCTGAATCGTCTTCGTCATCGGTGTCCATTGATGGGGCTTGGGCCATCAATTTTGACATAAGAATCATAATCGCAGCGCAAAAAGCTATCCCGAATCCTGTTGCAACGGTCCCGCAAATCGCAGCCGCGCTTAAATCGACCGACGGAACAAACCAATGTAGTACCAAACCGGCTCCCATTCCCATCCCTAGCACGATGCCGATCCCTGTCAAAAACATAGTGCCAATAAACGCAATCGTAAACGCAATCGATTTCATTTAGTTCTCCTCCATAGTTGCGGCAACTTGGCCGGTAGTTTCACTTTCATCCACTGAGATATATTCCCACATTTTCCCTATTCGCAAACATCAAAATGAAGATCTGCAGAGGCACTACCGAGGACGTTGATGCTCTATCCATCGATCGATCTGAGTTGTCATCATCGGGCATGCCGTCGCGTTTTTACTTAACAACGGAACCGACGAACGAATTGTCGAATAGAGTTGATCAAGATACTCAGAACGTTCAACGTTGTAGGCTAGATAAGCTAGATTAGCGGCCGTCACGCTATTCCCCGACGGCAGTGCTCCGTCGACCGGATCATGGAAGCGCACAATCAGTTCTGGGTGATCGCTGGACGTGTAATAGAAAACACCAGTCGCAGAATCTCCGAAATCCGATGTCTGTCTCGCCACCCATTCGACCGCTCGATCGATCCATCGATCTTCCGATGTCGCTTCATGAAGGCTCAATAGCCCGTAAATAAGAAACGCATAGTCATCGAGATAGCCATTGAGTTTCGCTTGCCCAGCCGCATAGGAACGAAGCAAGCGGCCATCCTTCGTCGTCATGTTTTGAAGCACAAACGTCGCAGCATCCGCTGCAGCCGCAATGTAATCGGGACGCTTAAGAATACGACCGGCGTCAGCTAACCCCGCGATCATCAAACCATTCCATGAAGTTAAGATCTTTTCGTCGGTCGCCGGTCGAACGCGCATCGATCGGACGTCCAGCATTGCTTGACGGGCCGGCGATACAGATGAGACAAGCTGAGCGAAGCTCTGGTTTTGCAATGGCGCTAATTCTGTGAGCGTTTTTCCAGGTTGCGGTGCGTAGAGTCGTCCTTCGAAATTGGGTGCCTGAAAAAGCCCATAGACTTCGGCTAGCTTTGAAAAACCGTCGACCTTCTTTGCGATCTCATCCAATTCAGCTCGACTCCAACAGTAGAATTTCCCTTCCTCGCCTTCGGAGTCCGCGTCGAGCGACGCGAAAAAAGCTCCGCCCGGTGCTTTGAGTTCTTTGACGACAAAGTCGCAGATCCCTTCCGAGATGAAGCGATATTCTTCCTGCCCAGTCAACTCGAACGCTTTGGCGTAGACCTGAGCAAGCTGACCGTTGTCGTAAAGCATCTTTTCAAAATGAGGAATTCGCCAAAAGCGATCGGTGCTATATCGATGAAAGCCACCTCCCAAATGATCGACGATCCCACCCGCGATCATCGAGTCGAGCGTTTTACGAAGCATCTTCATCGCAAGGCTTTTGTCTTCCAGAGATAGACTATTACTCTGAGCCATCTGAAGTAAGCAAAACAGGTTCGACGGCTCAGGGAATTTCGGTCGATCCGGATTCGTTTCGACGAAGCTAAACCCACCGAAGGTCGGATCGAACTGTTCAGCTAGTTCATGAAACGTCTTCATCGAGATTCGTTTCAACTCCTTGATCTCAGCTTCAATATTCGCTGGACCAAGTGGCACCTTCGAGCCAGACATCGAAGCGACAACGGCTTCCGTAACGCGATCGGCTTGTGCCTTGATCCCCACACGGTCACTGCTCCAAACTTCATGAGCCCGACGAATAACACTTAAAAACCCTGTCGAAGCGCCTCGATCGCCGTCGCGAGCCGGGAAGTAGGTTCCGCCAAAGATGGGCTTCGTTTCAGGCGTAAGAAAAACCGACATTGGCCATCCTCCTCGCCCAACCATCATCTGAATGGCCGTCATATAAATCTGATCGATATCGGGGCGTTCCTCACGATCGACTTTGACGCAGACAAAATGTTCGTTGAGAAAATCTGCTATCTCTTTATCAAGAAAGGATTCGCGTTCCATCACATGGCACCAATGACATGCCGAGTAGCCAACAGATAGGAAAATCAATTTGTTTTCGTTCTTGGCTCGTTCCAGTGCTTCGCTTCCCCATGGATACCAGTTGACGGGATTGTGCGCATGCTGAAGCAAATACGGACTCGACTCTTTCGACAAACGGTTGGTCGGCTTTGGATCGTCGGCGACAATCAGCGAGCAATACAAAGTGAAAACGATCGCGGGTAGAGAACGTGTATGCATCGAGATTTTTACTTGAACGAAAGAGAACGAATTGTGGTTCAATCTACCAACAAGCGGGTAGCCGAATTCGTCAGAATTTGGACGCAGCTCGAAAGGCGATGTCTCCTGCGCTTCCTCCGAAGTCTTACGACATCGGCTACGAATTGAAATTCAAAACTTAAAGTTGGATGAAGCACTTGGTGAAAGAATAGAAATATCATTGATGATTGCATACTTAGAAAGAGCTATTTCAAGCTGGAAGCGCGAATGATCGACGTATCGAAACTTGCCTGGAATTCGCACGACTTTCCAAACACTTCTTCCTTCGCAGCGGTTTTCACAGTACCTCGAATTCGATCCCCTTCGCTTTGCACGGATGTTTGAATACTGTCCATTCCGCTCCAGTTGATGGACGCTCCATCGCACCACAGAAACATGGAGCTCAAAATGTCATTCTCGTCTAGTGCGAAACTGATTTGCGTTTGAAATCCAATGAGGCTTTGTCCGACTTCGCCAGATCCAGCGAGAGAAGCTCGTATCTTCGCGGCGTCAATCGGTTTCTCGGTTAACACAACTCGTATCACC
>JANPLJ010000609.1:0-2795 GCA_031426475.1 Pirellulaceae bacterium
AGTGTTGAACAATAGATCAAATTCTCTGCGGTCTTCCAGTCTCTTGCGGTGCAATAGGTCTCACACCGCAGAGATAGGAAGACCGCAGAGGATTTTTTCAAAAACAAATTGAATCCCGAATCCCAAGTCTGACCGCGAGGCCGAAGGGGTCGTTTTGGTAACAGTCGAACTAGGCTTTGTTTCTAAACAGGTAGCTACGCTCGCCAGAGCGTGGTACGTCGAAGGAGATTTCCACGTTCTGGCGAACGTAGCCACCTCAAATTCGATGTTTAGAAACAAAGCCTAGCTAGCTAGTCCAGGATCATGATTTCTACTTTTCGAAAGTCGATCGGATGACTCTCGGATTGAAGCGAAATATAACCGCCATCGATCAGTAAGCCGGTCCGGCTTGCCGCTAGCTCCTTCGCATGAGCATCGCGTTCGTCGAGTTGTGGTTGACTGTACTCGAGCACAAGTTGACCATTCACAAAGTGCTTGATATCACCAGAGCCGTGAACTTCGGCTTCCGCAGTGACCCACTGGTCGCCGTGGAATGTTTCGGATTTCGAATTGGTACAGTGAGGCAAGAAGAGTTTGCCGTCTTTGAATACATTCGTTCCCGGCGTACACAGATTCGCGGTTGTCCGTTTGTCTTTTCCGTTGCCACCGAGAAGCTGAAATTCAATCGAAGCTGGGAAGTCTTGATCTTTCAGAATCGATTTAGGATCCTCACAGTGCAGCATCATCCCGCTATTGCGAGTTGCCCAACCTGGTCCGCCAACACATTGGTCGCCAACAAATCGATATTCAACGCGAAGTCGATACTTCGAATACGGTTGCTTATAGAATAGGTGACCGAATTTTTCGCCAAACGCTTGGTACTTGTCAGGCTCATATCGAACCTGCAACATTCCGTCGCGCACTCGGAACGTGTCGGCATAGTTGTCTCCAAGCTCGTGGTATCGAATCTTCGGAGTCCAACCGTCCAGATCCTTGCCATTGAACAGCTGGATCCACTCCGCTTTCTCGCTCGTCTTAACTGCATCTTGTCCAAACGCAGCAACACTTGCGAGCAAACAAACCAGCGTCGAGCAACTCAATCTACGGACAACACTTGAAAACACAATCGAATCCTTATCATGGCGAGAAGACACCCCAGAAATCTACCGCAACAGTATAACCGGTAACTTCACACGTCACACTGTCGGCTCAAAAAGCGGTGGCCTCGCGGCTCGGAGGCCGTATCGCACTTTCGTAGGCCGGAACAGGTCGCTAACAAACTTGGATGTTGAACAAAACGTTGGCGACGCCGTTCCGGCGAAACCGTGGTTTTCGATTGCCGGAACAGCGCAGATTATGTTTCTCAAATTGATGGACGTAATTAGCTGCTTGTTCCGGCCTACCGTTGTCTTTAAAGCGAGACGGCTTCCTAGTCCTGCGGGCTCGTTCATTGTCAGCGGGCGGAGCCGCTGACCCACGTTTTGCGGTCGCCGAATTCGTCAGAATTTGGACCAGTCAAGGACGCCAGGGGTTCTGCGATTGCGGTTGCTGCGAGTAGTATTGCTGTTGGGGTTGCTGAGAATACGAAGTTTGCGGCTGTGGATAATAAGGCTGCTGTTGAGTTTGTTGATAACTTGTCGGCTGCGATGGTGGCTGTTGATAATAGCTTGACGAACTCGGATAGGTGTTCGTTGGGACTGCGTTGTAGAGCGTTGACTGTGAGGAAACGTATCGCGCGGCCGATGAAGACGGGAGCGGATGCTGTTGCGATGCACCCCGAAAATCGTAACCACCATTGGCTTCTGGGTAGGACACCGGATAGCTCGAATGGTTGGGAGACGATTGCGACGGATAGTTGCCTGGACCATTGCCTTGCGAAGCATTCCACAAGTCAACGGCAGAACGTTCCCATTGCTGTAGGGTCTGAACCGCTTCAGGACCGCTGATCCGCCCGATCTCTTCCCTCGCCGCGTTTCGAATCTCTTGAGCTCGATTGCGGTCGATGGTCAGGTGTGGAAGGCCACCATTCCACTCCAATTGGAGGATTCCAACAACGATGAGAGCTGGAATCCCAAGCACGAGGAGCGATGACCCCAACTGCGTTTCGGCGATTCGCTGAATCGGTGCGGGGAGGGCGAACGCGAGCAGACTAGCAGCCCGCTGGGATGTAGATCGTCGATAATATCGCCTCGATCGGGCCATGCCGTTCCACTCCTGGCGGCTTCGCTTGCTGTGTTTTCCGGGGAATCACCTACCAGCTCTGCGGCTCGCCAAGCGACCATAGCAAATCGAATATTTGCAAGCCATAGCGGTTTCCACGTGGTGTGTTGGAGAGCTCTCGGGTCCCGCAGGTCTGACGTGATTCGACCATTTACTCCAACAATTCCCAGGCTTCCGACCGTCCAAAAATGATTTTTTTCGACTTTCTGGCCGGTTCGTCCTAACCTGTGTGACAAACGGTCTAGACCACCACGCGAGCGGTCGATACACTATTGCCCTTCCATAAGAATTCGTTTTTGAATCAGGTAAACAGGAGAAATGCATGGTCAGGTTGTTGGTCCGTGACCGAGAAACAATTCAAGAGGCCGTTCGGCGCTTTCGCAAGCTCGTCGAACGAAGCGGACTCAAAAAAGAGATGCGTCGTCGCGAATTCTACGAAAAACCAAGTGAAATCAAGCGACGAAGCAAGCAACGGGCCGAACGTCGAAACCGCAGGAACCGTCTCTTAGGTATCCTGTAGGACCCGAGTACAGATTCAATCGGGCGATTAGCTCAGTTGGTTAGAGCATCTCGTTTACACCGAGAGGGTCGGGGGT
>JANPLJ010000610.1:0-2946 GCA_031426475.1 Pirellulaceae bacterium
AAAGCGACCCGCGTCGATGGCGTTTACAGCGATGATCCTGAGAAAAATCCGCATGCGATCCTCTATCGCGAGCTGGATTACGATACGGTTATCGAGAAAAACCTGAAAGTGATGGACTCGACAGCCATCGCCCAGTGTAGAACGCACGGTTTGCCCATCTTGGTCTTCAACTTCAAAAAAGATGGTAACATCGTAAAGGCAGTAAGTGGCCAGCAAGTCGGTACTCGCATCAGTCCGAGAAAGCCTGGTGGCGAGCAGGTCTTGATCAGAGCCGTGTAAATTTCGATTGTCACTTTGGATCGAGCAACGAAAGAAATCAATCATGAGTTTGAACGACGTCACGTCGGATGCAGAAGAGCGAATGGAAAAAGCCCTCGGTGTTCTTAAGAACAACCTGGCGGGCATTCGAACCGGTCGGGCGACCCCCGGTTTGGTCGACTCCGTTCGAGTCACTGTCTATGGTTCTCAAACCCCGCTCAAACAACTCGCTTCGGTGGGTGCCCCGGAACCGAATCAATTGGTGATCCGGCCATTCGATCCAAGCACCATCAAAGATATAGAAAAAGCGATCGTTGCCAGCGAATTGGGACTGAACCCTCAGAACGATGGTCGAATCATTCGCATCAATATTCCGCCGTTGTCGGCCGATGTCCGTAAGAAGCTCGTCACTCGCATCAAAGAGCTCGCCGAAGAAGCAAGAATCAGTATTCGCAGTGTTCGCCGCGATGCGAACAAGGCATTGGAAACCGCCGAGAAAGACAAGGTCGCTGGCGAAGACGATTGTGCGAAGGCAAAAGAAGAAGTCCAAGAGTTGACCAAGAAATATGAAGCTTCCGTTGGCGAGTTAGCAAAATCTCGTGAAGCGGAAGTGATGGAAGGTTAATCACCGGTGAATGACTTATTTCGAATCGATGGAAGCGTCGCAGTTGTCATCGGTGGTACTGGTGGACTCGGCGGAGCGATGGCCAGCGCGCTGGCGAGCGCGGGTGCAACCGTCGCCGTCGTCGGTCGCAGTAAAGAGCGCGGTGCGGAACGCGTCGACCAAATTGTTGCAGCAGGTGGACGCGCTGTCTTCCAAGCGGCGGATGCTCTCGACAAAAAGTCTCTCGAGGATGCCTGTAAGGCAATCGAGAGTTCGCTCGGACCTGTTTCGACGTTGGTGAACGCAGCGGGTGGCAATCGCCCAGATGCGACGCTTCCACCCGGTGCCGATTTTTGTGATTTGAATCTCGACGCATGGCGCGACGTTTTCGATTTGAACCTCGTCGGTGGTGTACTTCTACCGAGCCAAGTCTTCGGACGCGAGATGGTCAAACGACGATCCGGCAGCATCATCAACATCGCTTCGATGGCGGGGATGATCCCACTGTCACGCGTCGTCGCCTATTCTGCGTCGAAGGCCGCTGTTATCAATCTAACGCAGTTTCTTGCGCGGCAATGGGCAACCGACGGAGTGCGAGTCAACGCGATCAGCCCGGGCTTCTTTCCAGCCGAACAGAACCGAGCCTTGCTGTATAACTCCGACGGCAGCCTTTCGCCTCGTGGCCAGCAGATTATCGGGCACACGCCGATGGCTCGTTTTGGCGATGCCTCAGAGCTTTCCGGAGCGACAATCTTTCTCGCTTCGAGCAAAGCGTCCTCATTTGTCACTGGTCAAAATCTAGTCGTCGACGGCGGTTTCTCGTCGGTCACGATCTAGGTTTCAAATCGATCGAACTACTTTCATACACCGTTTATCAAACCTCGTTGGAGCAACCATTCCATGGCTCAGCTGAAGATTCGCCAAGACGCATGTGACCTCGATTTCCTTTCGCTGGGTGCGTTGGTGCATCGACTCGACCCGGGCGTCATTCCATTTCGCAAGGCTCGCAATTTTGACATTCATGTGTCAGGTGGCGAGTACAATGTGGCCGCGAACTTGGCTGATTGCTTCGGCTTAAAAACCGGCGTCGCGACTGCGATGGTGAACTACGGCATAGGCGAGCTGGTACAAGGTCGCGTGCGAGAGATGGGTGTAAAGCCTTTCTACAAGCACTTCGAACACGACGGCGTGCGCGGTCCGAATATCGCAACGGTCTATAGCGATCGAGGACAAGGCGTTCGACCGCCCGTCGTTTTTTACAACCGAGCGAACGAAGCCGGTGGATTACTCAAGCCGGGCGACTTCGACTGGAAAACGATCTTCGGCGCCGGTGCCCGTTGGTTTCATTCCGGCGGTATCTTCGCAGCGCTTTCATCGACGACATCGGAATTGATTGTCGAAGGCATGAAGGCCGCACAAGCATCCGGAGCTGTCACGTCGTTTGACTTGAACTATCGCGCCAAACTTTGGGCGACGATCGGCGGCGCCGCCAAGGGACAAGAGATGATTGCCAAGATCGTTGCGAACGTCGATATGTTAGTTGGCAATGAAGAAGACCTTCAAAAGGGGCTCGGCATCGAAGGACAGGATGTCGAATCGAAGTCGAAGCTCGACCCTGAATCGTTCTTCCAAATGATCGAGCGAGCGGTGAAGAAATTCCCGAACGTCAAGATGGTGGCAACAACGCTTCGCGAAGTTCGCTCGACGAATCGACATGAGTGGGCTGCTGTTCTTTGGTACGACGGCAAGCGATATGTCAGCCCGATGTGCGAGCTCGACGTGATCGATCGAATCGGCGGCGGTGACGGGTTCGCAGCCGGCCTCATCTACGGAATGCTCACCGGCAAGTCGCCCGAAGAAGCATTGCGACTCGGTTGGGCACACGGCGCCTTGCTCACAACCTTCCCCGGCGACACCACGATGGCCAAACTCCCTGAAGTCGAAGCGCTCGCCAAAGGCGGCTCGGCCCGCGTGCAACGCTAGTCGTTGCGACCAATCTACTCTGAAGAGCAAGAGCCTGAAGCGTAAGCCCGAATTATTCATGGCCGGTAGCTACGTTCGCCAGAACGTGGTGAATCGCTTTG
>JANPLJ010000611.1:0-4158 GCA_031426475.1 Pirellulaceae bacterium
CATCGGGTTTGGAGTCATTATGGTCGAAGGGAGTGGCCCCGAGGAAAACGAGGATGGGGTCAGCTTACGTGCTCCCGCTTCGACCATTCGCGGAAAAATTCAGCGATTACCCATACCGAACGCGTTGATGTTCGTCGGATCTTTGGTTAGTGGTACGGTGGTCATCATGGCCTGGATCGCGACTTGCGCCGCTGCGTTTCGCGACAAAGTAGGTCAAGGCATCCTGTGCTTGATCCCCCCGTACCCCCATTACTATTGTTTTGCGAATCGGAAGACGATGGGTAGCACCATGCGGATCCTCTGGGGATGGACTGCCGTTTTAATCGCTCTGGTGATCGGGATGATAAACACCGGAACCCTGAAATTCATGTTGCAATAGCCAATTCGTACCAAAGCCCGAGGCTGTTTTGCTGACACCCGATTTGCAATCGACACGCGGGTGTATAAGCTTACAAGTAGGTGGTTTTCTGGTTTGTCACGACGAAAGTGTCGGTCCCCCATCCGTCCAGGCAAGAATTTTTTGTTTTTATATGAGTAATTATCGCCGAATAGTCGTTGTCGAAGAAGGCCCGGTTTCCATCGTCCGATTTATCGACAAGAAAATCGTCGATTCGGCGAGCATCGAGCAATTAGGCGAAGAAATGAACGCGCTCGTTTCGGTCGACAAACGCAGTACAATCTTGCTGAATTTTGAGGGAGTCGAGTTCATGTCGAGCGCAGCCCTTAACAAGCTCATCTCGCTCAATTCGAAATTGAAGCCCGTCCAAGGTCGCTTGAAGCTGTGTAATCTTCGTGCCGAAATCAAGGAGGTTTTTACCATCACGCGACTTGATCGCGTCTTTGATATTCGCAAAACAGAGCCCGATGCGCTAGAAGCCTTTATGTTGTAGAAGGCAGAGTTGCTCGTGCATAGAATTTTTCTCACCACATAGGTTCAGCCAATTTGAGGTCGGGATGTCCCCAACAGCAAATATCGATTGGGTATGGACGATGGATCGAAAGCTTGCGAGCAATCTCGACCTTGGGCATGCCGCGATCGAAGAACTCATGCATGCACTCGAAAAATCTGGCTGGGGTAGCCGCGAATTGTTTCATGTACGGATGGCAGTCGAGGAGGGGGTCGTCAACGCCATCCAGCATGGGAACCATAGCGATCCATCCAAGTCCGTTCGTCTTGATTTCAAGGTTTCACCCGAGTTTTGTTATATCCAGATCACCGATGAAGGTCGGGGGTTTTGTCGAGCCCTCTTGAAGGATTGTACCGACGACGATCGTATCGATAAGCCGCGGGGGCGTGGCGTCCATTTAATTGAGCAGTTCATGAGCGAAACGGCTTACAATGAACGGGGGAATCAGCTGACCATGCTGCGAAAACGCTTTGATCCGAAACTAGCAATCGCCGAAGAGTAGATCGTGCGATATACTGCTGCTGCGATCGAACGCTTCGGTCGGATTTTCTGCAAGCAGTATTTTACAGGATTGGTATGACAGCTCCATCAGGGCCGATTTCAAGTGTCGGAGCCCTTGCCGAAGAACGCGTCTTAGTCTTCGACTTTGGTTCCCAGTACGCTCAACTGATCGCCCGCCGTGTTCGCGAAGAAAACGTCTATTGCGAGATCGTGCGCCACAATATCTCGCTAGATGCTATCAAGAAACGAAAACCATCGGCGATTATTCTATCGGGTGGTCCCAATAGCGTTTACGAACAAGGGGCTCCCAAATGCGATCCGGCCATTTTCGAGCTTGGAATCCCCATCCTCGGCATCTGCTATGGAATGCAACTGATTTCCGAAACGTTGGGCGGCAAAGTAACCCACAGTCCAGCCCGAGAGTACGGTCGATCACGACTCAAGATCGAATCGATGGAGAACCTCTTCGCCGGTTTTCCACATGAGATCGATGTTTGGATGAGCCACGGTGACCAAGTCAGCAACTTGAGCGAAGATTTCCAAGCTTTGGCCTCGACATCGACATGTCCATTCGCCGCCGTTAGCCACAAGCGATTGCCGGTCTATGGTCTTCAGTTCCATCCCGAAGTCACTCACACTTCACTCGGTGGAACACTCATCCACAACTTCCTTTACAACATCGCTGGCTGCGAAGGGCGATGGCATCTGAGCAATTTTGCGGAGAAGACGATCGAGCATGTTCGGCAAGTCGTCGGGAAAGATCGCGTTATTTGCGGACTATCGGGCGGTGTCGATAGCAGCGTGACAGCTGCTCTTCTCTACAAAGCGATCGGTTCACAATTGTCGTGTATCCTCGTCGACAATGGCCTTCTTCGCAAAGACGAACAAACGGCCGTGATCACCGAGTTTACCAAGCACTTCAAAGCGGATTTGCATGTTGTGCAAGGCGAAGAACTGTTTATGAAGGCCTTGGAAGGTGTCAGCGAACCTCAAGAAAAACGACGACGAATTGGAAAGGCCTTTATCGATTGCTTTAAGGCGGAAGCGATCAAGATTCACGGAGCGAAATTCCTGGCTCAAGGAACTCTCTACCCGGATGTGATTGAAAGCGGAGCCGCACCGGACGGCCCTGCCGCGACGATCAAGCTTCATCACAACGTAGGCGGCCTTCCCGATCAACTCGGCTTTGAGCTCATCGAGCCGCTGCGAGATCTTTTTAAGGACGAAGTGCGACGATTGGGCGCTGAACTAGGTTTGCCCGAAGCGTTGGTTTGGCGACATCCTTTTCCTGGTCCTGGCTTGGCCGTGCGTTGCCTTGGCGAGGTGACTCGCGAGAAATTGGCTGTGCTTCGCGAGGCCGATGAAATCGTGGTAAGCGAAATCAAGAACGCTGGACTCTATCGTCAAACGTCTCAAGCTTTTGCCGTCCTGTTGCCTGTTCAAAGCGTCGGAGTCATGGGCGATGCACGAACGTACGAAAATGCCGTCGCCGTTCGCTGCGTCAATACCGACGATTTTATGACGGCGGACTGGAGCCATCTTCCGTACGACTTGCTAGCCCGTATCAGCACCCGGATTATCAACGAAGTGCATGGCGTCAATCGCGTATGCTACGACATCAGTAGTAAACCACCAGCGACAATAGAGTGGGAATAACGCTGCTTTGCCAATTACAACTTACCTGAGTATAGGACCGTATGAGCCGACAATACATTTATCAGATTGAAGACTTAACCAAGAAGCGCGGAGCCAAAGAAGTTCTCAAGGGAATCTATCTCGCATTTTATCCAGGCGCTAAAATCGGTGTCTTGGGTTCGAATGGAGCCGGAAAGAGTACGCTTCTTCGGATCATGGGCGGCGAAGACACCCAGTTCGATGGCACCGCGCGATTGACCAAAGGGTTTACGGCAGGCTATCTGTCTCAAGAACCTCAGCTTGATCCAACCAAAGATGTTCAAGGGAATGTTGAAGTCGCGGTCGCGTCGCGTCGTGCCGTGCTAGATCGCTACAACGAGATCTCGAATCTCCTAGGCGAACCGATGGATGACAAGCAGATGCAAAAGCTTTGCGACGAAATGGCTCGACTGCAAGATGTTATCGATACCACGAATCTTTGGGAGCTAGACAGACAAGTCGAGTTGGCGATGTCGGTGATGAATCTTCCGCCGAGCGATGCCGATGTCACGAAGCTGTCCGGTGGCGAGCGGCGACGTGTTGCACTCTGCAAACTTCTGATCCAACAGCCAGATCTCTTGTTGCTCGACGAACCGACAAACCATCTCGATGCCGAAGCGGTCGAATGGCTCGAACAACACTTGGCGAAGTACCCAGGAACGGTGGTGGCGGTTACGCACGATCGGTACTTCTTGGACAACGTGGCGCAATGGATCCTGGAGCTCGATCGAGGACAGGGCTATCCGTTCGAAGGGAATTATTCATCTTGGCTGGAACAAAAACAAAAGCGACTTTTGATCGAGCAAAAGCACGCAGTCGCTCGCCAAAAAACGTTGGCCAAGGAGCTTGAATGGATTCGAATGTCCCCAAAGGCGCGACAAGCAAAGAGCAAAGCGCGTATCTCGTCTTATGAACAGATGGCCGCCGAGCAGTTCGAAGATCGACCAGAGGAATTGGAAATGCAGATTCCGCCCGGAAAACACCTTGGCGAAGTGGTCGTTGAAGCTCAAGGAATTTCGAAAGCGTTCGGAGATAGATTGTTGATCGAGGATCTGTCCTTCCGCCTGCCCGCCGG
>JANPLJ010000612.1:0-8539 GCA_031426475.1 Pirellulaceae bacterium
ATTACGTCGTCGGTAGGACTTTGCCAGCCAGTGATTGCTTTCATGCAGGAAGCCTTTGGTTGGGACCGACGTCGCAGCGCGGTAGCTTGCGGTGGGCTGCTGCTGGGGTTCGGATTGCCGATCATCTTTCTACTGAAGCACGGCTATCTTGACGAATACGACAACTGGGTTGGAACGGTCGGCCTGATTGTATTCGGGCTGATCGAAACGATCATCTTCGCATGGGTTTTTGGATATGCCAATTTTAAAGAAGAAATGACACGTGGAAATCAGATCCATATTCCAGAAATTTTCTTCCCGATTATTCGGTACGTCGTTCCAATCGCTCTGACAACGATGCTGGTAGCTTGGTTTATTCAAAGCTTCGAAAGTGTCGTTTTGTTAGGAGCCGCATCACCAGAGTCGCGACCTTGGATGTGGATGGCACGGGGAACCATTGTCGCAGTCATCATCCTGTTCGCTATATTGACAGCGAACAGCCGCACGCTTCGCAAAGCCACAGAAACGGAAGTCAGTTAAGCTCCATGGGATACAATTCGCAAACGATCGTGCTCTTGACTTTTTATAGCGCAGCGATTGTTCTCTGCAGTCTGCTCGGCGGCTGGCTCCCTCGTTTTATTCGCCTGACGCATACTCGAATTCAAGTTTTGATCAGTTTCGTCGGCGGCTTGATGGTCGGGGTAGCCGTTTTCCATCTTCTGCCGCACGCATTGCATGAGCTTGGAAACGAGCGGGTCGAAGAAGTCTCTTGGGCCATGATGCTCGGAATGCTCATTATGTTCTTCATGCTCCGCTTTTTTCATTTCCACCAGCATGAATCTGTTGAGATTGACTCTGACGAGTCATGCCAGCATGATCACGACCATTCCTCGCACGATCATGACCATGACGGCGGACATGATCACGATCATTCGCATTCTCACGGTCATCACCATCACGACCACGGCGTTGCTTTGACATGGGCAGGCGTGCTATTCGGTCTCGGATTTCATACATTGCTCGATGGCGTGGCCTTGGCTTCAGCAGTCCAAGCCGAAGCCAGCCATGCGGGCGAGACAGCGATGTTGGCTGGCTTAGGCGTATTTTTAGCCGTCTTACTGCATAAGCCTTTGGATGCGATGTCGATCACTTCGTTGATGCGAGCTCAGGGGGCTTCTTCGCTGAAAGTCATCATCGCGAACATTGCGTTCGCAACGATGGTACCCGTCGGTGCTTTCTTGGTGGTTTTCTGCGGCAGTCAAGGTGGACATCTCGGCAGCTCGATTGCCGGATGGGGCTTGGCGTTTTCAGCTGGCGTTTTCCTGTGTATCTCGCTTTCAGACTTGCTCCCAGAAATGGAATTTCATTCGCATCATCGAGTTCAGCTGACGGTCTCCTTGTTGTTAGGCGTAACCGTGGCCTGGGGAATCGGCTTCCTGGAACCAAGCCATCTTCACCACCACGAAGAAAGCACCGCACTCGATCATGACGATGATCACGAGCATGAGCATGAGCATCATCGCAAAGACGAATCCAAGTAAATGCGGCCGTACATATTGGCTTGTGTTCATGATGATCGTCGGTTGCTCCGCCACGAACGAATCTGCGATTGAACCTCGCGAATCTTCGTTCGAAGAACAGGTCCTGGCTGTTCAGCAAGGCTCGTCGCATGAGATTCGGTCGAACGCGTTGATCACCGATACCGATTTCCAACGACTTGAGGGGCTTGTTCGACTAGAAGTTCTTTCTCTGCAAAAGGCAGACCTGACGGATGGTATTTCTGAAACGTTACGGAGCCTGGTTGGATTGCGTCAGTTGCGACTAGAGAAGGCTCAAGTCGCCGACGCTTCTGCCGATGCGATTGGAACGCTTTCTAAGCTAGCCACGATTAACCTCCCCAATTCGAAGATATCGGATCTGGGGCTCGAGAGTTGGCCAGCTCTGACGGAGTTGATTTTGCTGCGAATCGGAAGTCCTCGCCTGAGTGATGCTGCCCTGGAAGCCATTGGACAGATGAAACAATTACGGTTCCTCCATCTCATCAACGTTCCTTTGTCTGATTCCGGCCTTAAGAACCTCTACGGAATGACGCAGTTGGAGTCGTTCTATTTGGATGGCGGTTCTGCGACCGATCGGGGGCTCGCGGAACTCGTCAAAGCCTTGCCAGAGCTTCATTTTCACCGCGATCAGCAACATCTTCCTGACGACCCGCAGGCCGACGACCACGGGAAACGCTAGCTCCCATCTCGCTCGATGGCGTGTTATACTTGTCGTGGCTTCGACGAAAAGAATCAGGAAATCGTCGAAAATGGCAGAGGGCTATTTAGATGTTTCCTTCCAACGATTTTTGATGACAAGAGCATAATCATGACTTCTAGGCGATGGTTCTACACGATTGCGTGCGCGAGTGTTCTATGTGTTTCTCAACTAGGACATAGCTACTACAAGGTCGGTGGTGTCACCGAAAGTATTACGCGTTCCGCTTCTGGTTTTGTCTCGCTACTAAGCAACGAACAAAAAACCAAAGCGATGCTGCCGGTTGACAGCCCACTGGTGCCCGATTGGCACATCATTCCGAAAGATACTCGCAAGGGGCTTCAACTGAATGAAATGGACGACGCTCAACGCACGGCAGCCATTGCTTTACTACGAAGTGTGTTGAGCGAGATGGGCTATCGCAAGTCGACTCAGATCATGCATATGGAGAACTTGTTGAAGGAGCTGGAAGCCAGCAAGAAGAACGGCGCAATACGCGATTCGACTCGATATTACTTCACGATTTTCGGTTCTCCTCAAGCTGGCCAAAAATGGGGCCTGAGCATCGAAGGTCATCATCTGTCCTTGAACTTCATGATCGAAGGCGATCGTATATTGTCATCGACTCCGCAAGCCTTTGCCGCCAACCCTGCCGTTGTTCGGAACGAAAACAATGCGAACGTTGCGGTCGGCACGCGAATGCTTAGGTTGGAAGAAACGCTGGCCTTTGAATTGGTTCAATCGCTTTCTGAATCTCAGCGAGGTATTACTGTTTTGGCTGACAAAGCCCCCAAAGAAAATCGTACTTTGGGCGTGCCCCAGCCGACACCTGAAGCTCCGGTTGGCATCGCTTACCCCAAACTCGCGGCTCCTCAGCAAGAGTTGCTCAAGCAATTGGTCGACGAATACATTAATGCGGTCCCCGATGAAGTCGCCGAAGATCGGCGCCAAGCGATACTCAGCGCGGGCGGTTGGGACAAGGTTCATTTTTCATGGGAAGGCGCCCTTCAACCAGGCATTGGCCATGCCTACCGAGTTCAGGGAGCGACCTTCTTGATCGAGTTTGTGAATACGCAGCCTGATGCAGCAGGTAACCTCGCAAACCACGTCCATTGCATCTGGCGAGACATCCGCGGAGAGTTTGGTGTGAAGTTGTAGCCGAAGTTGTCATACTTCGGATGAATCGTAGTAGTTGTCGATTGTCGAGCTTCGACCGGATTCTTGCGAATCCGGCCAGCTTACACCTGTTCTATTTTCGGAAGGATCTTCCTTGTACAAGAACCGGCTTCTAACGATCGCTTTTGCGACTACGATTTTTCTCAGCGCGTTCTTGCTCTTCTTGGTCCAGCCGCTGATTTCCAAGATCATCCTCCCGTGGTTTGGTGGTTCGACGGGAGTTTGGGCTACGTGTTTGGTCTTCTTTCAGACCATGCTGTGTCTCGGGTATGCCTATGCCCACTTTCTTCAGCACTTGCCAATTCGCACGCAGCGATTTTGTCATTGGGGTCTTTTAATCTTGGGGGCCATCTGCCTTCCAGTGATGCCTGGTGAGTCGTGGAAGCCGCTCGATGGAAACGATCCCGCATACAAAATTTTCGTCATCCTGCTTTTGAAGACAGGCTTGCCGTACCTTGCGCTCTCAGCAACGGGGCCTTTGTTGCAAGCGTGGTTTGCTCGCGTTTTTCCGGAAGCCAGAACATATCGACTCTATGCTTTGTCGAACATCGCTTCTTTGTCATCGCTGCTCCTCTTTCCGCTTTGGTTTGAACGTACCATGACATCGAATGGCTTGAGCAGTGTCTGGTCCGTGTTGTTTCTTTGCTTTGTTGCATGTTGCAGCTATGTCGCCTATCAAGTTTCCATGACGAAGTCGCCGGAAACGATGCTTGCAGTATCGCATGCAGTCAATGGCGATGGCGGTGAAGACAAATCGGTTCAGCAAGTGCCATCGTTTAGCCGGTACCTACTATGGTTGATTCTTCCAGCGTTTGCTTCGTTCATGCTGTTGGCAGGGACGAATCATCTTTGTCAGGATATCGCGAGTACGCCATTCTTGTGGATCCTACCATTATGTCTCTACCTGCTTTCGTTCATTCTGTGCTTTGATGCACCGAGGTGGTATGCAAGACGAGCTTATGTGGTGACGGGACTGATAGGCTTGTACGGCGTTGTTGCGTTGAGAGAACTCGGAGATTGCGATTTACTCAATCAAGGATGGTTGGCAAATGGAATTATCCCGGTTGCTGCCCCGGTTCTTCAGACGCTGGATTGGTATTCCCCGGCCATTTCAAGCACCACAACCTGGACCACATGGTTAGAAGGTCAGGTGCAACGAGCGACGTTTGACATCGATCTTGTCGGCCAGATTTTAATGCACTGCGTTGCGTTGTTCTCCATCTTCATGGTATGCCATGGCGAACTTGCCCAGCGGAAGCCGCCAGCCCGCTACTTGACCGCTTTCTATCTGATGATTTCCATTGGCGGTGCCATCGGCAGCGCCCTGGTGAGCTTAGTTGCCCCATTGGTCTTTGAAGGCATCTGGGAATGGGTTTTCGGATTGACGGTCAGTATCTTCATTTTCTGTTGCTTGCTGTTCCAGTGGCGATATCGTGAGAACGATTCGGGTGGATACCAAAAGCAATTTCTCTATTTCGCGCTCCCTAGTCTGATTGTCGGAGGAATCGTGCTTTGGCAAAGCTCGCATTTGCCGCTGAGCATTGCTTCGCTGTTGCGAGAGTCAACGCCGGCGGTTGAATCGGACGTTACCGCGGCTGATCCGTCCGAGATTTTCGAGAGTAACGACTCCGAATCAGAGACGGATATCGCAGAGACGCCGCCGTCGCACTTGCTTCCGACATGGGCAGCCATCATCGGAGTAATCTTCTTCATAAACTTGGTATTGTTGGGTGGATGGGAGTGTCTTCATCAGATGCCCGCATCTCCTTTCTTACGACGGTTAGTGGTCAACGGCGCTGCGATCGTGTTTGTCGGCTTTTACCTACACGACATTTTACATTTCGCTCCCCAGCAGATCTTTGAAGGCAAACCGAAGACTGATTCTTTTTCGTACACGGAGAAGAACGTTTGGCGCGGCCGCAATTTTTATGGAGCATTGCTGATCCAGCAAACGGACAACCCCAGCTTTACGGAGGACAACAAGCGAAGTCTTCAGCATGGCCGCATTACTCACGGAGCGCAGCTTATGGAGCCTCCCGGTCGCAGCCAACCAACCACATACTATTCCAAGACGAGTGGTGTTGCGATCGCGATCGATCACATCTCGCAACGCCGCAAGGTTCGTATCGGTGCTATCGGATTGGGAACGGGTACATTGGCAGCGTTCGCTGCCCCCAATACCGCTGCGTCGACTTGGCAGGATAGAAGACGATACGAGATGACAATCTACGAGATCAATCCGTTGGTGGTCAGTCTTTCAGAAGGCAAGGACCCGTGGTTTAGTTACGTTCAAGATGCGAGAAAGCGTGGGGCGATAGTACAGATCGTTCTCGGCGACGCGAGATTGATGATGGAGCGACAAAAGCCAAAGGAATTTGACATTATTGCGGTTGACGCGTTTAGCGGAGATGCGATTCCGACGCATTTGTTGACCGATGAAGCGATGGAAATCTACATCAGTCATTTGAAATCGGACGGGACAGGGATATTGGCAATTCATATTTCCAATCGTTATCTCGACCTAGAGCCAGTATGCAAAGCGCTGGCGAACAAATACGGTTTTCAGGCGAGAGCCGTGGAAGCGGATGATGAATCCGACATTCACGCCTACTCATCGACCTGGGTGCTAGTGACCCAAGACGAAAGCCTGACGGCGCAACTCGACGATTCGGTCTCGAACGCTCGCCCCCTGAGCGCCAAGCAAGGGGTTTTATGGACAGACGCCTATTCAAGTCTTTACGAAACGTTGATTCATCACGAAATTGACGACGCGATCGATGTGATCGCGGCTTCGCATTGGTACCAGAAGATCACGGCGATGCGTTTCGATGTCGAGCTGAAATCGGAACCGCATTGGTTTAGCGATGGTTGGCATTATTTTCGAACTTGGCCGCTCTCGAACGATCCAGCCGACAATCACGAACTGCGTGTGAAAGAGAACCAAGTCGAAGTCCGCCTGGCCGGAAAACCCAAATCCGCGTGGGCTTCGGTGGAATAGCGTTGCTTTAGAGCGAGATCTAGGCCAGCATCGAATCAGCCAGATGCGACTGATCGGACGGATCTACAACGACTTCGACACGTCGGTCCGATAGGCGACGAGCGCCGGAATCAGACCTGCCAGGATGCCAACGATGACGAGCGAAGGAATGATCCAAAGCTCATTGGGGTAGTGGATACTCAAGAACGATATCTTGACGCCTGTGCGGCCTTCAATCGTGGGACTTGCCAAAGCGGCAATCGCGTGGCCTCCGACCCAACCGAGCAAACCTCCGCAGACGGCGATCAAGCAAGCTTCGCAGAGGATAACGGCGAGAACTGTATCCCGAGAGGCCCCGAGCGCTCGCATTACCGCGATGTCGCGTGTTCGTTCGTTCATGCTATTGTAGATACTGACAAGGATGCTAATCGCACTCACCACGCACACTAGCAACGTTAGTATCAAGAGCGCCCACTGAACAGGTTCGATATAGATCTGTAGCAATGCGAAAATTTCGGAGACAGGCGACACGGCTTGGGCAAAAGGGGTTTTGTTGATAGGTTTTTGCATCCCGACCGCGAAATTGCTTCGCACCAAAATCGCGGTGACTTCGCGTTTATCAATCGGTAGCCGCTTGGCATGCGATTTTTCCTCGTCGTCTGGACGTGCGTGTGGCACTTTAGGTTTATCGAGACCGGATACTTCGTCACGTTCCGGCGCAGCATGCTGCTCTAGCAGATAAAAACCCTCCATGTTGATGAAAGCCGCGCGATCGTTCGGGGTACCCGTGGCTTTAAGAATGCCGACGACGGTAAACTCCTGCTCGTGGACATCACCGCTATCGGATCCATGCGATGCTTGGACTTTGTCGCCGATGCCGAGCTTCATTTCACGAGCGACCTCGGAGCCAAGTACGGCTTCGAAAAAACCGTGTTCTTCGGACTCGTCTTGGAAATTTCGACCAGCGGAAAACTCGTAGGCTTGGTCATTGCGTTCGCCGTGCTGCAGTAGCTCGAAGAAACTCGAGTTTGTCGCGACTGCTCGAAACCGACCTACGTAATCACCCAGCAAAATCGGGATTGCGAAACCGCCTCGCATGTACATTGCATAGGCTCCGGGGCGTTCGGGGTCTTTAAGACTGCCACCCAATTTCTTGTATTCTTCTTGTCGGCGATCGCCGGAGAAAAACTCCATGTAGTAGCTGTACTTGAGTGTCTCGATGGGTTTACTCAGATAATAGACGCTGTTGAATACGAGCTGAGTCGAGCTGCCTTTGGAGCCGACGATCAAGTTGTATCCAACGTTGCTATTTCGTTGGAGTGACTTGTTGATAATGCCGGAAATACTCATCACCAGCACGGTCAAGCCGACGCCCAGGGCCATCGACATCGTGGTCAAGAAGCTTGCTAGCGATCGAAAGCGAACATTCCGCCAAGCGATTTCGAACAAATTCACGTGGTCACCGTCGATGTTTGAGATGCGATATTGATTTGGTCGAGACGTTCGACTCTGTCAAATTGTTGAGCGACGAGATCCGAATGCGTAACGAGCAACAAGGCGACCGATTCCACACGACAAACATCCCGAAGCAAATCGATGATCTTTTGCTGATTGGCCGGATCTACGTTCGCCGTCGGCTCATCTGCCAGCAGCAAGCGAGGCTGATTGGCCAACGCCCTTGCCACGGCAACACGCTGTTGTTGACCGACCGAAAGTTGCGAGGGACGGTAGTGCATCCGGTCGGCGAGTCCCACTTTGTTGAGTAATTCGCGAGCCCGATCCAGGTTGTATTTGCCGCGTCCAAACGTCATTCCTAGCCGAACGTTTTCAAGAGCGGTGAATGCTGAAAGCAAGTTGAAAGTCTGAAAGACGAAGCCGATCTTGGAAGCCCGCAATCGATCCCGGGCAGCTTCGCTCAACTTGGACAATTCGATGGAATCGATTGACACGCTCCCTTCGTCGGCCTGGGATATCCCCGAGATGATTTGCAAAAGCGTCGTCTTTCCAGAACCGCTTTCGCCTCGAAGAACAAGCTGTTCCGCTTCGGGCATCTCAAAACGCGGTATATCCAGAATGAGCACACGTCCACCCGAAGGCTGTGGATAGCTCTTTCGAAGTCCAATGATCTTCAGCATCAAATGTCCATTCTCA
>JANPLJ010000613.1:0-3465 GCA_031426475.1 Pirellulaceae bacterium
CACCACCGGGTCCGCCTTTCCCGCCGTCGGGGCCGCCTTTACCACCACCTGGGCCACCACCCTTACCGCCATCGGGTCCGCCTTTACCGCCGCCCGGTCCTCCAGCGCCGGGGCCGCCACCGCCCGGTCCACCCTTGCCACCACCAGGCCCGCCGCCACCACCAGGCCCGCCGCCACCACCAGGACCACCACCTCCGCCACCTCCTGGTCCACCGCCACCTTTTTGACGTTGCATCGCAACAAAAAAGCCTTGGGGAATTCGTTGCGAATACTTGTCGTCGGACGACGCGATATCAAAATCTCCAGCATTCCTATTGCTGCTAACGCGACCTTTGCCTCCGCCGCCGCCTCTCTTGTTAGGTCCATCGCTAGGTTCGTCGTTAGGTCTGCCCCCAGGTCCGTCGTTAGGTCTGCCCCCAGGTCCGTCGTTAGGTCTGCCGCCAGGTCCGTCGTTAGGTCCACCGCCGGGGCCACCCGCCCCGGGTCCGCCTTTACCACCCGGTCCGCCTCCACCCGGTCCGCCTCCACCCGGTCCGCCACGACCCTGTCCGCCACCGCCTTGTCCGCCACCGCCTTGTCCGCCACCGCCTTGTCCGCCACCGCCTTGGCCGCCACCACCCGTGCCAACTGCTGCAGTAGCGTTAGGATCTCCTGGGCCAAGTGCGCGGTAGGCGAGAATAAATGAGGCCCAGTCTTCGTTTCCAAGAACCGTGTTCAGGTCCGTTTCAAGTTGGGCTAGGTCGGTGCCGTTGATATTGATTCGTGGATTGCCTTCAGCGTCGACATTTTTCTCGCGACTGTAGAGCGTCAGGTATTGAGCCCATCCCAATTGAGGCATCACCATTTGGGTGTTGGGGTCGATGATGCCGTTGGGTATCGACGCACCCGATGCTAATGGCCCCATGGCTGCTTGTTCAAAACTATCGAGGACCCCGTTGCGATTCTGATCGAGACCAAACAGATGCTGTGGCGTTACGCCTCGAACGAGCAATAATTCATCGACTGAAACGAGTGGACCGTTGGACGCGGAGTAGGGAGTTTGAAGCTGCGAGTAGTATTCGCTCTCTGCTCCATAAGCACGTGGTTCGTCATCTTCGTCCATGAAATCAAGAATGGCGTCGGCGATATCTTCAGTCATCCCCGGCAGCCCCATCAGGAGTTGCTGTCCAACACCGCCTGAGCTGGCTGCCGATTCTGCGGATCCTGCCAGTTCGCTTGGAACCCCCAGTGATGCAAGGCTTGGCGATGCACTGCCAAGTGCGGAGCTGAGACTGCTGGCAGCTCCCAGTATCTTATCGATCGCTACGAGCGCGTTGAGATTCAAGCGTGCCGATTCGTTTTGCAACCCGTATCGAGCGCTCACATAGTAACCTTGCTCATCAAGGTTCGGCGCAAGTATCGAAAAATGGCATAGTTCTTGCGGGTCCGAATCGGGGACAATATTCACAGCTTGAAAAAAGGTAGGATTGTTCCAAAGGCCACCTGAATCGGCGCGGGTTACTTTATCATTGGCGAGAAACAGACGAGCCGCGGCAACGCCTGAATCGGCTGCGCAACGCGCTTGAATCGCTCGGTTGGTGAGGAGAGTTTCTTCGTAGCTCATCAACATCGATTCGGACAGCGACACTGCGGTCAACGAAATACCGCTGACAACCAGGAGGACTAGCAGCAACAAGAAGGCAGGTCGGCGCTGAACGGATGATAGTTGCTTGATCATTATTGGAATCCTAGACTGCTGGTGGGTGACGAGCCATCGGTTGTCGATTGTTCGGCCGGTGTTTTCAAAAGTTGAGCCCCGGGGACCAACGCTAAAGTGCTATATGTCTCAAGACCGGATTCGCTTTTCGGCATCGACATCAGGCTTAGCAAACTCGTGCCCGGTGCAATCGGCATTTCGCGTGCCTGCTTACTATGTTGCATCGCAATGGTGATTTGAATTGCCCAAGGAAGACCTTGGGCACTGCTATCCCATGTCGTTGTCCATTCAATGCCATCGAAATACGAGAAGGACAGGGCAACGATTTCGGGAGCGAGCAACTGTCCTGTGGTCGACACCTGATCTGTTTGCCCTTGTTCATAAGCCCAGCGCGTGATCGCTCGATCGAGCGAACGTCGAACAAGCCCACCGTTCGCCATGACCCCCACGCCTGCAGCGGAACTGAGTGGATCTTGGATTCCATTCAATTGCGGCGCTTGAATGTAGTACGAAACCGTCTTGGTATCGCTGGGGATATCGGTCATTTTGCTTTCGAGAGGATTCTTCATTTCAGCGATGTATTCATCGGGTCGCGGTGGACGCGAAACATCGATCTCGATGGCCGTCTCGGTACCAAAGATACCGGGAGGCATTGGAACTGCCGCTGTTTCCGCGGCCGCTGGATCGGTTGCGGCGGTACCCGAAGAAGCTGTGCCGCCAGTTGGCGGTTGGCCGGATGTTCCCGATTGAGCAGATTGACCGCCGCCGCTACCACCGCCTTGCGCACCGCCTGTTTGCCCACCGCTTGACTGACCTCCGGCACCGGTTTGGCCGCCGCCTCCACCAGTTTGACCGCCCGCACCTGCCGCTTGGCCACCACCAGATTGCCCTCCTCCGCCACCAGTCGATTTTCCGCCACCGCTCGCCGCTCCTGCTGCGCTGCTTGCGGCATTACTGGTGAGGAATTTTTCCAGCGTTTCAGCATCGTCATTGGATTGCTGTCGCAGTACTCCACGAACATCGTCTGCGATCATGGTGAGTACAGCACGAGCCAAACGAGCCTGACGAACATTGTCGCGAGCGATCTCGAGGTGGCCTTGGTAGATTTGAATCAGCCCCCCGATCAAACCGGTAACCAGGACAGTTAAGCCAAGCGCGAGGAGAACTTCGATGAGGGTGATGCCCTGGGGTAAGGGACTGAAAGGACGAAAGGGACGAAAAGGACGAAAAGGACCAGAAAGATTCAGTCCCTTAGGTCCCTTAGGTCCCTTTAGTCCCTTTCCTGTAGTTGCTCTGGAAATCATTGCGCACTCGCTCCCGCGGCACTGGTTGCCGTGTCGGTCGTCGGTTTGGTATCGAGACCTAGGCTTGGGTCGATCATCCATTGCACGAGCCGCGTCAACGGGCGCTGCGATTCGGACATCGCGAGATCATCGTTCACTTGTATGACGACGCCAACCATGTTGGGTTGCTCGGCTTGGATAACTTCTAGAGAATAATACCACGACGCGCCATCGATACTGGCAACAGGAGTCCACTGAGTACTCTGAAGCGGCAACGCACCCGCCATAGCTTCGGCCATTTTCGATTCGCAGACCATCTGAGCTTGTGTCATACGACGAGCTCGTAGCCCGTTGTCGGAAGACTGCTGCATGATAGTCGCTAGAATTCCAACGGCGATTCCAAGAATCGATAGCGCCAGTACGACTTCTAGCAGTGATAGGCCAGACCTGCAATTCGATCGAGATTGCATCGGGCGAGCGGACGAA
>JANPLJ010000614.1:0-2845 GCA_031426475.1 Pirellulaceae bacterium
CAAAGAAGTGATTTCGATGAACACGGCTCGGTACCAAGTAATCACGGGCACCTTCGGGAGTACTCCGTCCTAATATCGGTGTTTCAATGTCGATGAACTGATGTTGCTCGAAGTAGTCTCGCATCGCTTTGATGATGCGGCTGCGGAGCGCCAATGTCTCCTGCATCGCCTTCCGCCGAAGATCAAGATAGCGATATTTGAGTCGCGTTTCCTCGTTCGGCAGCTCGCCTTGGTCAGGAAAGAATGGCGGTGTTGCCGATCGGTTGAGGATTTCGACATTCGTGACGCGGATCTCGATTTCACCCGTTTCCAATTTGACGTTGGCTTTCCCTTCCAAACGCGGCGAGACCACTCCAGTGATCTTGACGACATCTTCACCGCGAAGCTTCTTCGCGACGTCTAACGTCGCCTCGCCACTCTCACGCTGGACGACAGCCTGGGTAACCCCATAGCGATCGCGAAGGTCCAGAAAGACCGCGCCACTATGATCGCGTACGGTGTCGACCCATCCACACAGCGTTACCTGCTGGCCAATATGTGATGATCTGAGCTGGCCACAGGTATGGCTACGCATCATAGTAAATCAATTCCTCTGAGAAAAAACATGTTCGAATGGGATCGAAGACACGATTTCAGCTACCCAGGTTCTTCCAATGATGGTTCGTTAACCAGGGAATTCGGGCACGAAATCGGTTCGGTCGACGCGAATTCTAAGCCTTTGGCTCGAAAACACCAACCGGGCATGGAAAACCTACGAGCGATAGCTCGAGGACATCAAGATTCAAGGCATCTGCTTACATCGCGGAGCTTGAAGCAGAACCAGCCAATTGCAGGCCAACTTCCTTGGGTTGACGAGCAACAGTGGCAACCGAGATTGCGCTTGCGGCTGGCCTGGACAGGAAAGCTTTTGCATCGCGGAACCGGACAAGCTGTTCCAAATCTGGATCCCAGAGCTTAAGACTCCAGCATTTGAAGATATCCTTCGGAGCCAGCGACGTGACCAACGGCGACTGCAGTTCCTTCAACGACGCCATAGCCTCTGGTAGACGATAAAAAGGGATCTTGGCATTCAGATGATGAATATGATGATAGCCGACATTCCCCGTGAACCAGTGCCCGATTCGCCCCATCTTGATGTAGCTTGATGAATAAAGCGCCGCGGCAACGTAGCTCCAATCTTCTTTCTTCGAGAGTTTGCATCCGGGAAAATTGTGCTGGGCATAAAAGAGATACGAACCGCTTCCACAGGCAATCAGAAGAGGAAGTATCAAGCACAGGATAACAGCCTGGAGACTGAACATCGAAAGCCAAGCAATCAAACCGACATGCAAAACTAAGGCCAGTCCTGAATCAAGGTGCTGACGTGGGTTGATAAAGAACGCTCGGATGCACATTCCGTACATAAATACTGTCAGATACCCAAATATCATCGTCAACGGATGACGGGCAAGCGAATAAGCGAACCGCTTCGGGAACGAGGCATTCAAATACTGCTCGCAAGTCATGATCGGATACGAGCCAATACTGACGCCCGTTTCCTTGCAGTTATGCTTGTGGTGATGGTCGTGCGAACGGTTCCAAACACTGATCGGACTCAAAACGAGCATACCGTAGGCCTGCATGACCAGCTTGACAAACAACGACTTTTGAAGGATCGCGCCGTGCTCGTAGTCATGGTAGATGATAAAGAGGCGAACCGTGACCAGTCCGCTTACAATGCTGGCCAGAATGCGGATCCAAAGAGGGGCCTCGGAAACGACTACGGCCAAACAAAGCCCGTATGCCCCAATCGTTGAAAGTAAGCACCACCAGCTGATCCAACGTATCTCGGATGCAAACTGCTTTGTGGCGAGCAACAATTCCTTTTCGGTCCGCATGCAATGCTTCCCTGCAGAAGGGGCTATTTTTAAGTAAGGTTTCAACGCGAGATATTCGACTAATTCCCGTTTGACGGCAATCCCAATCCCGGCGAAAACTACCAATTCCAACGAGTTTTAGCCAAATTGTCTTTGACTATGTATTCGGGAGGTAAACGTCACGTTTCCACCGTGTTTTTCCGGGTCATTCGTCCGAATTCTTACGAAGATTGGCCGGGCTAAAACCCCAAGGAATATTCGACTCCCCCTCGGTCGAGGAAGCCACTACAATCTAAGCTTCAATGAAAACGAAGACCGTTATTCGAGAAGGGAGATCAGAATGATGCGATTGAAGACTCGTGGGATGCAGCAGTTGGTTTGGGGGCTGATGTTGGTGCTTGCGTCAACCAGCTCCGGCAGAGCAATCGACCTCGCTAAGGATACGGCGATTCGCCTGGCTCCCGAAGATAGCGACATTTTCGTTGGGGCCATGCAGCTCCAGACACAATGGGATCGCTTCACCCAAAGCAAACTCTACCAAGATGTAGCCAAAGTGCCTTGCGTAGAAAAACTAATCGATGCTCTGCGATCGCAGTGGGAGGGCCGCGAAGGCCAGGTCGGGCAAGCTCGTCAAATGATCGATAATCCGAACGTTGAGTCGCTACTGAAACTCGCACAAGACATGTTCTCCGACGAGACTTTTTTTCTCGCCGACAGCCAAGCCTCGCAAGCGATTATCAGCATCAACACACTGAGCAACGAGATCACCGAAATCGCAGGCAGTGGTGATCCCGAGGCGGTGCTCGACTATGTTTTGAATCTTCAAAAATCCGATATCGACGATATCGAGATCCCAACCGTTGTCTTCGGCTTCAAAGTCAAAGATCAGGAACGCGTCCTTGGAAAACTGGACGAACTCGAAGGGATTGTTCGGTTTGGATTGGGCAACATACCGATGGCAAAAAGCTTTGTCGAAGGTTTGGAACGGA
>JANPLJ010000615.1:0-1622 GCA_031426475.1 Pirellulaceae bacterium
AAGCGTCACGAAATTGTCGACGGAGACCATTTCATGAACCCTGCTCCGAATCTTTATCACCAACAGGTCTCTCGACGCATCCAGTTTCAACTATATTCTGCCATCGAAGTGCCTGAACTGGGCGTCGTGATCAATGCACCCGTCGACGTCCAACTGAGCGACCGCGATATCGTCCAGCCGGACTTGGTGATCGTGCTGAAAGAGACACGTCATATTCTGACGCCAACGAAGGTAAAAGGCATTCCTGATCTGCTGGTGGAGATCTTGTCACCGTCTAACTCGGAATACGATCTAAAGACAAAGAGGCAAGCATACCAACGAAATGGCGTCGGCGAGTACTGGATTGTGTTTCCTGACGAGCACCAAGTACTTCAACTGATTCTGCGAAACGGGCAATATGAAGATCACTATTTTGCCGACAGTATCACAACCCATATCCCTCCCAATGTTACCGTCGATCTTAAGAAAGTATGGTAGATTTTAAATGACCGAAGAGACTCAATCATCTGGTTCCGAATATGAACGAGAACGCGTCCCCGACAAGGCACTAAAAGGCCCTTCAGCGTTTTGGGGTATGTATGCTGGTGAACATACGGCAGGTACCGAGTTCATGATCGGGCCGCTTTTTGTCGCGTGGGGTGCGTCGGCATTCAGCTTGATTTTTGGGTTGTTGCTTGGCAATCTTCTGGCCGTGCTTACTTGGCGATTTCTCACAGCGACGATCGCAACCCGCGAACGACTGACGCTCTACTACAAGATGGAGAAGATCGCGGGTCGCAATCTTGTTTCGATCTATAACTTGGCAAACGGAATCCTTTTCTGTTTCTTGGCTGGTTCGATGATCACGGTCTCGGCGACTGCCGTCGGTCCGTTTTTTCCCTCCATGAAGATGCCGACGTTCGATTCGACGATGCCTACAGGGCCGGGTTGGATTGCTGCTTGCGTCGTCATCGGACTGGCGATGACGTTGGTGGCGATGAAAGGCTATGGCGTTGTCGCGAAAGTTGGACACTATGCTTCGCCGTGGATGTTCTTGGTCTTTATCGCTTGCGCGATGGTGACGCTTGGTAAGCTAGACAATTACGACGTCTGGGAACTACTCACACCGCCTGAGGGAACCACGGAGAAGATCAGTTTTTGGGGGATCGTCTTTTTCTCGTGGTTCTGTAATGCAGCGATGCATCTGGGGATGGCAGACCTATCGGTCCTTCGGTTCGCGAAATCTCCAAGTGCAGGCTATGCGTCGGCTGCCGGCATGTTTCTCGGTCACTACGTCGCCTGGATCTGCGCGGCATTGCTATTAGTTTATTGGGTACGTGTGCATGGTGTCGACCCAACCGTCGGCAAGGACCCTGGTACCATGGTCAATGATGCGGTCGGTTGGACAGGATTGATCTGCGTGATTATTGCTGGTTGGACAACCGCGAATCCGACAATTTATCGAGCCGGATTGGCATTCCAGGGGATCAATCCCAATATGAGCCTAGCGCTTAGCACGTTGATTGCCGGAGCGATTTGTATCGGAGCTGGGATTTTCCCTGCGTTCGCCATGAACCTGCTCGGGTTCGTCGGAATCTACGGAACGATCTTGGCACCAGTTGGAGCAATCATTGTCGTCGATC
>JANPLJ010000616.1:0-4609 GCA_031426475.1 Pirellulaceae bacterium
GTCGGTCGCAACGCTTTTGCGCACGAGGCTGGAATCCACCAGGACGGGATGCTCAAAGATGCTCGCACCTACGAAATCAAGAATCCAGAAGACGTTGGTTTTCTCAAGACCGACCTCGTGCTGGGGAAGCACAGCGGTCGCGCTGCATTAGCCGATCGCGCTAAGTTTTTAGGCTTCCATCTGACAGCTGGCCAGCTGCAAGAAGTTTTCGAGCAGTTTAAAACGTTGGCGGACAAGAAGAAAGAGATCTATGATGGCGACATTACCGCATTGATTCAAAAGCAAATTAGCGGAAAGGTTCAAGAGTCGTGGTCGCTCGTCTCGTTCCAAGTCAGCAGCGGGACCGGTGTCCAGCCCATGGTCCGATTGACTTTGCGACATGGCGATCAAGAGTTTTCCCAAGAAGTCCAACAAGGTGACGGACCGATCGATGCGGCTTTCTGGGCTGTCGAAAGCATCACAGGCATCAAGGTCGTTTGCCGCGACTATCGAGTCCGAAGTGCCACTCTGGGACGCGACGCTCAAGGTGAAGTGACCGTCGAAGTCGAACATGAGGGACAGTCGTATCGCGGAATCGGATTGTCGACGGATACCGTTGAGTCGACGATTCTTGCGATGCTGAATGCCGTGAATCGGGTCGCAGCTGAGAAAGGGATTCGCAGCCCGAATCGACTCAGTCCACACGACGTCTAGGGAGGTGGTTTCAAAAAGGGTCAGGAGCTATGCAGCCCATCGTCACACTCACGACCGATTTTGGATTCGGATCGTATGTCGCTCAGATGAAAGCGGTACTGCTTGGCTATCGACGCGATCTACAGTTGATCGATATCGCCCACGACATTCCACCTCAGGATATCGTCCATGCTGCGACTGTCTTGAGCGATGTGTCAACGCGTTTTCCGCCCGAGACGCTTCATCTGGCCGTGGTCGATCCAGGCGTCGGGACTGGGCGGAAGCTTGTCTATGTCGAGGCTGGATCGTGGCGATATATTCTTCCCGACAATGGTTTGATCCGAATCGTCGCGGCGCAATGGCCGATCAAGCGTGCAATTCAGTTGACGCAATCCGATTTCTGGGCGACAACAATCGCTCCAACCTTCCACGGCCGAGATATTATTGCCCACGTGGCTGGCCATCTTTTGCAAGGCGTAGATCCACTCGATTTCGGTGAAAAAATTGACGAACTTGTCGACCTGCCCGTTGAACCCCCCCTTTTTTTAGAACGGAGTTTGCAAGGTAAGATCGCTTACGCCGATCATTTTGGAAATTTAATTTCGAATATTTCCAAAGCGGACCTGGAGGGGTTTTGCACGGTCCAAGGGGTCTCGCTCAACGAGACAAGCGTCAGGATCGTGGGAGTTGACCTCGTTTTGCATTGGAGCGATACCTACGGAAATCGCGCCGATGGCACCTTGATTGCGATCTTGGATTCACAAGATCGGTTGGAAATTGCACGCGTCAACGCAAATGCGGCTCATTTTCTGAATCTGCCAGTGGGAGCTCGCATCGAGGTCGTCATCGGGGCCAATTCTTGCTAAACTCTGTTTAAAATGTATCCTGTAATTCCCGAGGGCGCAACCATATCCTTGTCAAGGTGAGTTGAGATGGCGGAAACGATCGTTGGAAAAGTTACCGAGGTTACTCCTGAAGGTGATTTGCTAACGGATATCACGGCGGAACAAATCGCAAAGGCTCCTAGCGATGAAAGCGTTCGAATCATAGTCGACGACGAACACGAAACGTTTGGGATTTTTTCCGCCGATCACGACCAGCCCTCCATGACGCTCATTGCAATCTCGCAACCAGAAAGTCCGTTGCGGCTGCATCTCGTCGGCGATTCTGCTTCCATGATGTTGGGCGTTCGCCGCGGAGCCAATGTCCAGGTCAAATGGTAACTTGATGAGTCGAGTTGATTTTTCGAACGCACCGAACCTGGATTGTTACGAGTCCCAGGAGGTTGAAAAGCTTCGTCAATGGGACCGCGAAATCGTCTGGCATGCTTTTTCTCAGATGTCTGAGTACGATGGCCTCATCGTTCAGTCTGCCGAAGGTTGCTGGTTGACCGCGATCGATGGTCAGCGTTACTTGGATGGAGCGAGCTCGCTTTGGTGTAACGTACACGGTCATGCCCATCCGGTGATCGATGCAGCCATTGTGCGGCAGCTAGCTCAGGTCGCACATGTGACGTCGCTCGGGATGAGTCATCCGACGACGATCAAGCTTGCGAAGCGACTGGTCGATTTGGCACCCGAAGGACTTGAGCATGTTTTCTTTAGCAGCGACGGCGCGTCGGCCGTCGAAGCTGCAATGAAGATGGCCTTCCAGTATTGGCGACAGTGCTCAAAGCCTCAGCCTCAACGCACGACCTTTTTGGCGGTCGATAGTGGCTATCACGGCGATACGTTGGGGGCATGTAGCGTCAGTGGCGTATCGCGATTTCAAGCCATCTTCGAACCTCTTTTGTTTCCGGTATTGAGAGGGCCATGTCCTGATACGTATCGAATCCCTAGCGATGCGAACAATGAGTTGGTTCAATACTATCTCGACCAGTACGAGTCGATCCTCCAACAGCACGCTCCGAGTATCGCTGCTATCATCATCGAACCACTTGTTCAAGGTGCAGCAGGGATGATCGTGCATCCAACAGGGTTTCTCGCCGGGCTCTACGAACTTTCCAGAAAGTATGACACGCTGTTCATCGCCGACGAGGTCGCGGTGGGAGTCGGCAGAACAGGTAAGATGTTTGCTTGCGAGCATGAGTCTGTCTCGCCAGATTTGTTGTGTTTAGGAAAAGGGTTGACGGGCGGTTATTTACCGATGTCGGCAACACTGTGTAGCACACGCATTTGGAACGCTTTTTCCGGTCGCTATGCCGATGGAGTGAGTTTCTCTCACGGACATACCTACGGCGGGAACCCGCTAGCTGCAGCAGCCGCGCATGCGACATTCGATATTTTCGACGACGAACGGACATTGACGAAACTATCGAACAAGATTCAACATCTATCGAACCTCTTGGCACCGATCTCGCAGCATCCACACGTCGGAAACGTTCGGCAGGTCGGCTTTATCGCCGGGATCGAATTGGTTCAAGACAAGGATACCAAGCGTCCGTTTCCATACGAAGAACGGCGTGGGGCAGTTGCCTGTCAGGAAGCGTTGAAGCAAGGAGTTTGGTTGCGTCCGCTGGGAAACGTTATTCCGATCATTCCACCGCTCTCAATCACCGATCAAGAGCTTGAACTTCTCGTCGAGGCTATTGTCCAAGGCATCGACGTCGCGACAAAGTCGTAGCTACCGTCGCCAGAAGGTAGATGAATACCAAGTCGTAGCTACCGTCGCCAGACGGTGGATGAATACCGAGAACAGTTCTCACTGCTCCTGAAAACTCTCCGGCACTAGCGGTGCATTGGGGCGAGGCCTTGTCGGCAACACTTCCCAAGGCTTCGGATAGTTGTAGATAGGAACGTAGCCAGGTCGTTTGCAACGGTAGTCCCCGTTCGCATCGTGGATCCGCCATGCCATCGCCTCTTGGCTGGTCGGTTCTATCACCGCAGCGATGTGGCCTCCGACAGGATGAGGCCGGTTGTATTGCGCCCGATAGGATACCCAATTATAGTAGAGGGTATGGGGCAGGAAATCCGGACGAGGATTCGCTGGATTAAAGTGCGCCTCGGGATTGCCAGCAATTGCGTTGCTGCCACCAAGCAGCGAGCTTACCACCAATGCGATTGCAATTCGGAGTTTCAATTGGAGAGACATATGCGAGCTTCCTTGCTTACGAATGTTGTTCCCGACAGCTTCATCGGTTCATCGTATCGAAAAAATGCTATTGTTTACCGAACTAGCGATTATTCACTCAAGAGACGTACCAAAACAGGCTTGCCGCAATGCAAAACTATGCACGATCGTCAAACTCGGTAAAGTTGTACAAAGTCGCTGTATAAAAAAGCATGAAGAATCGATTCACATTGACTCATCGT
The DNA here is from genome assembly GCA_031426475.1 of Pirellulaceae bacterium. GTDB lineage: Bacteria > Planctomycetota > Planctomycetia > Pirellulales > Pirellulaceae > JAIYDQ01. Next base: position 3,984 of record JANPLJ010000616.1, read on the forward strand.
CTGTTTTCCGGATAAATCGATCGACAGCGAATTTAAGGAGACAGCGAATTGCATGAAGTTCGCAACTTCAAAACCAATAAGCTATTTTAGGTCAGTAAAACTAACGAAACAATCGACAAACGACTTATATGTGTCACTCTCAAAGCCGTCGTTCCCTGGTTCCCGCCATACGCCATTTCCTTCGGTTCATCCTGGGCGGCTCGGTGCTCGCCGCTGGAACGTGCGGGACGCTCGCTTTTTCAGAGCATGTTTTCGCACAAGAAAGTGACAGACACGATGTGTTCACGGAGAGGCGAAAGCACCTGGTCGAAACCGTTATCAAGCCAGGAGGAATTAAAAGTCAGGAGGTTATTGATGCGATTTTGGCGACGCCCCGCCACGAATTTATTCCGCTCGCACTGCGGGACCAAGCGTATCTCGATCGAGCACTTCCGATTGGAGAAGCTCAAACGATCAGCAGTCCGTTTATCGTTGCGCTGATGACCGAAGTGCTTCAACCAACCAAGGCCGACAAAGTTCTGGAAATCGGGACGGGCAGCGGCTATCAGGCGGCCGTTCTTAGTCCGCTTGTGAACCAGGTCTACACGATCGAGATTGTCGAATCGCTAGCAACTGCGACCGCGAAG
>JANPLJ010000617.1:0-2565 GCA_031426475.1 Pirellulaceae bacterium
CATTCCTGAACCGGGATAGCGAGTCTTCGCGACCGCACCCCCGTCCGCTACGCTTTCGCAGTCGAATACCAAATATTTTATGTCGTTCTTGGTTGCCATAGCCCTAGCAATTTAACCTATCCCAGCAGTCACGGTTAGTAGGCTATTGCGGCGAGGGGGATGAGCTGGTTCCCGCGAACGGAGTCGCTGGACCACGTGGGACAGCGGCTCCGCCCGCTGGCAGTTCCATCGACGAGGCGAACAAAATGTGTGATAATCCGGACCTTTAAATGATTTATAGGATGCCCATTGGCTTTGAACGAGAGAGGTAGATCGACTGAATGACGAATAAGCCTAGTATCGTCGATCGCAATCGCTTGTTAGAGCGATTCCTCGAATATGTTCGAGTCGACACAACTGCAGACCCCAATAGCGATCGATATCCAAGCAGTCCTGGTCAGCTTGTTCTGGGAAAACGAATCCTTACAGAGCTGATTAAACTCGGGCTCGCCGACGCAGAGCAAGACAAGCACGGTTTGGTTTGGGCGACGATCCCATCGAATGTCCAAGGTGATTGCCCCACCATTCTTCTGAATGCTCATTTGGATACTTCGCCAGAAGCCCCAGGTGCGAACGTTCAACCTCGCGTCATCGAATCGTACGACGGTGGCGATATCTGTTTGGAATTCAACCAAGCTAAGATTACAAGCGAACATTGCCCGGCTCTCGCAGAGCTAAAAGGGAAAACGCTAGTCGTTACCGACGGACGAACACTGCTCGGCGGGGATGATAAAGCGGGTGTCGCAACGATTATGGAGTTGGCGGCATGTCTTGTCGAAAATCCGACGATCCCGCACGGTCCGGTTCGCATTCTTTTTACCTGCGATGAAGAAATCGGACATGGAACGCAGCAAATCAATCTTGAAAAAGTTGCCGCGAATGTTGGATATACGCTGGATGGTGGCGGTATCGGAGACATCGACGAAGAAACGTTTTCGGCCGACATGGCGATCGTTCGGTTCACGGGCAAGAATATCCATCCGTCGATCGGCAAGAATCGGATGGTCAATGCAGTGCGTGCGGCGGGACAGTTTCTATCGCAGTTACCGATCGACCATCTTTCTCCAGAGTCCACTCACGAGCGCGAGGGGTTCCTGCATCCATACGATCTTCACGGCGGAGTCGGTGAAGCGACGTTGCATTTAATCCTTCGCGATTTCGATACGGCGAAGCTGGAAGAATACCGCCAGATGCTTGATGACTTGGCCATCGACGTAGAATCGGAGATGTCTGGCTTGAGTATCACCGTCGAAACACGGCGTCAGTATCGAAATATGGCTGACGGCTTGAAGAAACTCCCGAAGGCGGTCGAACTTGCCGAGCAAGCGTATGCCAAGATAGGCATCCCGTGTAAGCGAAGTATTATTCGCGGTGGCACGGATGGAGCGATGCTGACCGAAATGGGGCTTCCTACGCCAAATCTATCCGTGGGGCAACACAACATTCACAGCGTCCTCGAATTCGCTTGCCTCGATCAGATGGTTTCTGCCACCGAATTGCTTGTCGAACTGGTTCAGCTTTGGGAGCAGAATCGCATTTGATACCCAAGCATCGATTAGCCATTCTTGGCAATCCTGACGGCTGGTACGTGAGGGATCTGCGTCGCGCGTCGAAAGAACTCGATTCGATAGCGATCGACGTCATTTCGTTTCGCGATCTGCGTGTGGAAGGTCATTTGCACAACATGCTGCACGTCTATAGCAAAGCCTTTTGCAGCAACCCTTTTCCACCACAGGCCGCCGAATTGAACTTGGCTCTCTCTCCCGAGCCATCGAATTGCCAGTTGGATGGCAATTTCGATGCGATCCTGGTTCGAAGTATGCCGCTTGGGTCGTTGGAGCAAGTCATCTTTCGAATGAACGCTTTGCATGTCGCTCAACAGCGTGGCATCGCAATCATCAATCCGCCTCGAACACTCGAGATCGCGATCGACAAGTGGCTAACGTTGGACTTCGCGCGTCAAGCGGGTTTGGAAGTCCCGCGTACGATCTGTTGCCAAGATCGCGATTCAGCGATGCAAGCCTTCGATCAACTCCAACAAGACGTCGTTGTGAAACCCTTGTTTGGTGGCGAAGGGCGAGGCTTGATTCGCGTCAATGATCGCGAGATGGCGTGGCGAGTCTTTAGCACGCTCGACCAAATCGCAGCAGTGATCTATATCCAGGAGTTTGTGCCTCATCGCGGATTCGATTTGAGGATCTTAATCATCGGAGAGGATGCGTTCTGTGTTGCGCGTCATAGTCCTAACGATGACTGGCGAACGAATCTTTCACGTGGTGGCAAAGCGGAGCCCTTTCAACCAACCGAAAAACAAGTTGCTATGGCGAGAGCGGCGGCCAAGGCGATCGGTGGTCAAATCGTCGGCGTCGATATCCTTCCGACCCAAGATGGTCGCGATATTTTGCTCGAAGTAAATGCCGTTCCCGGATGGCGAGGCACAGCCAACGCGCTCAACACCGATATTGCCAAGAAAGTTTTGAGCTTTGTGACGAACTCACGCTAGGCTTTGTTTGTAAAGGTCGAATA
>JANPLJ010000618.1:0-9239 GCA_031426475.1 Pirellulaceae bacterium
CGAGATCACCGCCATAACAACCGTTCCGGCTTCGAGCTGAAAGGAACTCATGGAGCAGATATCCATGGCAGGCCTTGATATCGACGAAATCGAAGCCGGCTTCGCGAGCCACTTTCGCTCCGGCCACGTAGTCCGCTATCAATCCATCCAATTGGCTATCCGTCCACACGACCGAATCGTTGCTCGGATCGATATTGAATTTGCGATCGAGCAACGGATGATGGTATGCAATGCGAGGTTCCAAAGTCTTCGAGTTCGGTCGCGAGAAGCGGCCGCTATGCGTTAGCTGCAATCCGATCACCAGTCCTGCCGATTCCCCGATAGTTTGCTCGTGCGCGGAGACCAACGTTGAACGAAGCTGCATCAAACCCTCTAGGTTGCTGCGCAAGGCAACCGTTTGGTTTGGATTCGCTTTGCCGTCGTGCCTGACCGCTGCGGCTTCGCCTCCCCAAATCAATTTTGCACCGCTTTCCCCAAAGCGATGCCATCGTCGAATCGTCAACTCGGATGGTGTGCCGTCGCGGTTCGCATCCCATCCTTCCATCGGATGAATGCACCAACGATTGCCGACTTTCAACGATCCGAACGACCAAGGTGTCGCCATCGGAGAACCTTGGCTTGCCGTGAGTACTGGGTCATCGAGCGGAATTTCGATTCCAAGTTCAACCAACCGTTGCCGAAAACGGTCCGTGGTCTTCAGTTGAGCAATCTTGGGATACGACATAGGATCATTCGTCAAAATCAAGAAGGGCAGCGGTGAAATCGTCGGCGTTGAATTCAGCCATATCTGCGAGTTTTTCGCCGAGTCCGACAAGCTTTACTGGCAATCCAAATTCTTGAAGGATGGGCACGATCACCCCACCCTTGGCTGTTCCGTCCAGCTTGGCCAAGATGATGCCAGTACAGCCGCTCGAATGCGAAAAGCCTCTCGCCTGACTGATCGCATTTTGTCCGGCAGTGGCGTCTAGTACCAGCAGGACTTCGTGCGGCGCCCCTTCGATTTGCTTGGCGGCAATCTTCCGGATTTTGTCAAGCTGCTGCATGAGGTTTGTTTGCGTCTGCAGTCGGCCCGCGGTATCGATAATGCAAATGTCGAAGTTTTCTTCGCGAGCTTTCTGAATCGCTTTGTAGGCAACGGCACCGGGATCGCCCCCTTGCTCCCCGAGCACAATCTGGCAACCGATTCGCTCTGACCAAATTTTCAGCTGCTCAACGGCTGCTGCACGAAAAGTATCTCCCGCTCCCAGCAGCACGCGTTTTCCTTGTAGCGTGAAGCGGTAGGCAAGTTTCGCAATCGACGTCGTTTTACCTGCTCCATTGACGCCGACGACGAGAATAATCGTCGGTCCGCTGGCTGCGATATGAATCGCTACCGATTTGCTCTGCATCGCGGCTCGGATTTCTTCGCGAGCACTCGCCAAGACTTGTTGCATTTCTACTTTGCGACCGCGAAACTCCGTTGCGATACGATCGCGAATACGAGCCGCCGTTGGCTGGCCAATATCGCTTCGGACCATGATTGAAAAGAGTTCGCGGAGAAAGTCTTCATCGACCAAACGACCTTCCGATTTCCAAAGGTCGCGAATATCCGTGCGAAGAATCTGATTGGTTTTCTTTAGAGCCGATCGAAGTTTCTTGAACCAACCACCCGATTCGGAGTCCGCTTCCGATTTCGATGTATCGGCGCGCTCGTTCGCGCTCGCACCATCATCGTTCGATCCACCGGAACCACCTTCGACGGAGGCGACAGGTTGCGAAGTGAGAGAAGGATCGGTAGGAACAGGCTTTTTACGCCAAAAGACCATTATACGATTGTGATCTACAGAGGAGCTGGAGGAATGGATTCGCCGCGGATCAAATCGTCAAACGTTTCTCGTTTGCGAACGGAATGCAATTGACCATTTTCGATGAGGACCTCCTCAGCACGGCAGCGGCTGTTGTAGTTGCTTGCCATGACGAAACCGTAGGCCCCCGCGACTTCCAGTACCAGTAAGTCTCCGACCGAAGCAGCCGGCAAACTTCGTTTCGCAACAAAGCCACCTTCTTCTTGCGTGAAAATATCGCCGGATTCACAAAGCGGCCCGCCGACCACGACCTCCTGGTCCGGAGCGGAGGGTCGCGGTGCTCGATGTGCAATCGAGATGGGATGATAGGAACCGTAAAGAATAGGCCGTGCAAGATCGTTAAAGCCTGTGTCGAGCAAGTAGAACGTGTTTTCGCCCATCTCTTTAATCGCCCGAATTTCTGCGATGAGATAACCGCTTTCGGCGACTAAGTATCGGCCGGGTTCAATTTCCAATTGAAGGGGATGCCCGAATTTTTCTTGAAGTCGGTTGCGAGTTGCATCCCATAGCGAAAAATATTGATCCAAATCGACATACGTTTGACCGCTTCGATAGGGAACTGGCAGACCTCCGCCGGCGCTGATCGTTTGCAGGGTTCGACCGATCTCATTGGCGACCTTTTCTAGCGACGAGCAAACCTGGCTAAGATGCTCGAGATCCGTTCCGCTGCCGATATGCATGTGCAACCCGGTAACGACGATGTTATGCCGATCAGCTCGACGCAAGCAATCATCGACTTGATCGATCCAGATTCCATGCTTGGATTGAGGGCCGCCCGTGTTCGTCTTCTGGCTGTGTCCATGCCCAAAGCCCGGGTTGATCCGAAGCGTGATGGTTGCCCCTGGGTAGATTTCACCCAACTGATCGATCATGTCGGGCGACCCGCAGTTGACGTGCAGCTTGAGCTCCTTGACGAGCTCAAGGGCTGCACGATCGAATACATCGGCGGTGTAGACGATTGGGTGCGGCGAGCCATGCGGGGAGTAGCCGGCTGCCAATGCACGTCGAACTTCGCCTTCACTGACGGCATCGACCACGACTCCCAAACGCCTTAAGCGATCCAAAATCGCGATATTGGAATTGGCTTTTTGAGCAAATCGAATGACGTCGAACGCGCTGAGATCAGCCACTTTGTCGGCGATTGTAGTCATATCGTAAACGTAGGTCGGAGTCCCAAATCGTTTTGCGATCTCGGCGACAGCGATATTGCCGATTGTTTGACGTCGGTTGGAAAAAGTAGATGTTGCGACAGACATGGGGAAAAAAACCTAAGGTGACGTGTTTTGACGCTTGTCGCGAACTGCCTTGGAATAGTTCGTGAGGAAGCGTTTTTCTTTACTGGTAAGAGAATCTTGGCCAAATTGGTGGATTTTGTCGAGGATACGATCGGCTTCCGTTTCATCCGCTGCACTCTTACCGGAAGGATCAAAAGCTCGCAACCGCGGCCCCAAAAACTTGCGTTTCAACAGCCGCCATCCGCCTAAAGGTGCTGTCAGAACGCTGAGGTTCCACTTTCCGAAAAAGTAAACGCAAGCGAAACCAATTCCAATGAGATGAACATCCCAGGCGACTTGGGAGCCATTTCCATTTCCCCCACCACCCATCATGGCATTGCCGAAAATGAAGAAAACACCGAATAGCCAAGCCTGGATCGGCACCACGCCGAAGAGCATCAGTGTTGATCGCGGAAAGTTCAGGACATAGAGCATTTCGATGCAGCAAACCGCACCCGAAGCACCACATACCTTCGCATTTTCGTGGAGGCTGGCTCGGAGAACTAGCCAAAGCAAGCCACAGATAAAGATCGCGAGAAGATATATTCTAAAAAACTCCGTACGGCCGTATCGCTCTTCCACGGACCGCCCCAGCATCCACAGCCCCAGCATGTTGAAGAGAATATGCATGATGTCTTGACTATGAGCGAAGCCGTACGACACCGTCCGCCAAAGCATCCAGGGATGCGAAATATCGTCTGAATGCAATGTGAGAAAGTTGTTGATGGAATTGTTCGTCGCCGTAAAAATCATATTCGCGACGAATACGCCCGCGCAAGCAATCACAATCGTTGCAATCGCCGATTTTTGGTCCCAAGAGGGAGTCAGGTTCGGCGATCCCTCTTCTTGATAGTAGGGACGATCGTAAATCCCCATAAAGCCAGTTTTCTTCGAAGGGCGGTTCTTAATGAGACACAGAACCAGTATAGCCTAGGCGAGAACTCATTCGGGGGCAACAAGCGGCGGCGGACGAAGCGGCATGGACTCGGAATGCGGTGGATTCGACGCCGAACGCGGTTCTCGATTCTCGGGTACTGTCGAGCTTGGTGAATCCTTGGGAGGTACCTCTGGAGGTACTGCCGATCCTGTTTGGCTCGTTTGTCGATCCGCTAGCTCAAACGGGATTTCGAGGTTGTCGTCGATCTTGGACGCGGCTTCTCCAAGTTCTTTGTAGATTCTTATCGTTTCTTCCCCGGCCTTATTTCGGTCACGAATAGCACGATATCGATAGAACCAGTATAGCGGAAAGCCTTCCTCAATCGTCGTATCCGTGTTTTCCGAAAATCGCCCTATGGAGCGCAGCAAGGCGTCGGCGCTCTCTTCATGTAACATCATCGGATAGCGACGTAGAACTCGGTCCCAATTCTTCCAACCGACGTCGTATAACTCGATCGCTTTGCTCAGATCCGCCTCAGTGATGTACTTTTCCGCCTGATAGATTTGCCGACGAGCAGCAACGGCGGTCGGGGTTTGCTCCAGTTCGCCACGCGTTTCCCAATATCGATAGTTGGCAAGTTCTCGCGATCGATCGATGTGCAAAAGGAATTCCAATTTGTCTGCAAGTTCGTTCGCAAGCTGGATGCCCTCCGAACGTTTTTCGCGAGGAAGTCGCTGTGCTAGCAACAGCGGTGGAAGACCCACTTTCAAGATTGCTGAACGTGCCAAGTCTGCTTCTTGAGGTGAACGTTCAGATTCGGGTTTGTTAAGCGTGGACCATTCATCGGGCGTGAATCGATCCTTGCCCTCTTCTATCAGCTTTTGAAGAAGCTCCGAAGTAAAGTCATCAAACTTGGATCGTGCCTTGATGGCGGCCTCGTTCGCGGCCGCCAAACCCCGCATTTGAATGGTATGCCCCCAAGTCGTCATCAGATCCATATTGCCATATTCCGTCCATGCATCGCTTGCTCGGCTCCAAGCAAACATCGCCTTGTCATCGAGAACACCTTCTTCTTCGATCGCTTCAGCATAGTAAAAATAGGCCAACGGTGATTCTGCAAAGAAAAGTATCGGCGGCTTCTTGCAATAATAGCCCGCTCGCACCAATTCGTAGGCTTTCAAGAACCAAAGCCTTCCAACCAACCAATTGTCTGGCTTGCGATCGCTCCCTCTCGACTCGGGTTGTTCGATATCCAGTCCATATTCCATCAGCCTCTTGTGATAGGCTTCGTCGTTCCGGAACAAGTCGCGGAATTGTCTTTTCTCGTCCGATCGACCCAATTTCAAGGTCGTATATTTTCCGAGATGCCATTGCAGCAACGGTTGACGGCGATTGAATTGAGTACCGCGAACAAGAAAATCCATCCCTTTCTTGACCCAAGCATAACGTTCGCGATAGTCGTCAAACTCGGCCGATACGTTGTAGGCTAGGTTGTGGGCTTGGCTTTCCCAAACACTTACAAAGTGGGGTTGGAGCAGCGCTAGTTGGTTGAGTGTTGCTGATAGCAAATCCCAGTATTTTTCTTCTTTGAAGCGATCCGCATATTGCCACAAGATCGTGGCCGCAACGCCTCGCAATCCCAATGAAGCCAACCGCATCGTTTCGCTGGCTGGATCAAGCTGGCCAAGACTGGATTGACCGATATCGTAACGGTCTCGAAGCTGCGCCAGCGTACCACCTTGGTTGCCTTTATCACTGCTGCTCCCAGCGCTCGGTTGAGATGGCGGTTGTCCCAACAGAAATAGCGGGATCAACAATGCGACCATCCCGACGATGTAAAGCAGTTTGCGTCGAAGTGCTGCAGTGTTCATGCGGCCATCTCACGAGTCTTGACAAAAAAGTAGCCCACAAAACTGGTCAACAAGAAGAAGCCAAACGTTATTGCAAAATGTCGTAAGAGCAAACCGTCAAAAAGATCCACGCCATAGACGACGAAATCCGAAGTTCCCAAACGGTTAAAGTTTGGCAGTGCCGACTTAAGACTCGATACGCCGTACATCATGACGTAATCAATATTGCGAATCGTCTTCTCTAAGGCTTCGTTCCCCAGATCTAAATCGAGCATGACCCCTTTTTGAGTCACGATTCGCACAACAGACTCGATGGGGCCACCTCCGGAATACTGGGCCTTGAAGAAATGATCGATCTGGCTACCAAACAACCCGAGCCCGAGCGTCGATAGCGTTGCAACCATCGCGACAGGTCCGGATAGAAATGTGCTGAACATGACACCGAAGCAGATTACGATCACCATTTGTAACCAGATGCTGATGTAGCCCTTTGCAAAATTCCAAGCGAACGATCGCTCACCCGCTTGCAACGTCAGATCCGACGCGGCCATCCCAAGATACTGTTGCGAATCCTCGCATCGAACGATCACTTCCATACGGCCATCTATCACGATGTCCTTGAAAAGATCGAGTGTCGCCGGTTGGTTGCTGCGAAAACCGCTCAGCTTCAACGGAATGGTATGGCGATCGACCGATTCTTTGACAAGAAAATTGCGACGCTGTGTTTCGACACTTTGATCGGGGCTGCGAAGGATGATCGAACCTCGAACAGGCGTCACGATGTCACCTTTGAACGTCCGAAATGCCTCGATGTTCATCTCCATCACCAAACCATCCAGGAAATCGCTTTCGCGAACGCCTTCAAACTTCCATGTAGCACTCGACAAGGTCCCTCCCGCAATGAATTTTCGATACTCCGACATGTAGCCGACGTTGAATCCAGTGCTGACGTTTCCTTGTCGATCGGTATATTCCAAGGATCCAAAGATCGGGACCTTTGCCGTGAGCTCGCCGATCGGTGGACCTATTCGATACGTCGTTTTACCGTCGGCTTCCACGACTGTAATCGTATGCTGATGACCCTTCGCTTCCGCCGTGACTCCTTTGCCGTCCCTTTGAAGCTTAAAGGTGTGCTCGTGCGACGCCGGCGCTCCCGCGTTGCCGGAGCGGCCATCTTGCGAAATCGAGACATCATCGTGGGTATGGTGGAGGCCGCGGACAACGAAAATGTAACTAAACAGTCCCAGCACTGTAAGAATCATGGAACCGATCAAACTGAACCCAATAATTCGACCGATCACTATTTCGGTTGCGCGTACTGGCTTCGTAACGATCGTATAAATTGTTCTATTCTTGATGTCCGCAGGCAAGCTAAATGTGCTGATGAATAGGCCCAACAGGAGCACGAGGAGATTCGTTGCGCTCAAGACGAACGTGATATACAGTTGCGCAGGATGATCCGATCGAAGATCGAGTAACCATCCGGCAAACATGCTCAACACGATAAAGATGACGAAAACAACCAGGACTTTTCGGCGGATCGCCTCCATCAGGGACAGCTTGGCGATCGCCCATAATCGTGACGATCGCGTACCGGGCAAATCGACCCGCACAAGATCGCTGACGACCTTCGCGACCGCGTAAAAACCTTCGCCTGGTCCGACTCGAACCATCGCGATGATATAGCTGATCAAAAGTCCGAGAACGCTTAATGTGATGGCCAGCGTAACGCCTTGAAGAAGGCCAAACTGGGGAATCAGCCATTCGTAAAAGGACCATAGCTGGTCTGGTTGAAGACGCATATTCGCTTAGCTCCCAACGCGTCGACCAGGGCGGGCATCACTCTCGCGAACAATATCGAGAAACAAATCTTCCATGGTGGTTGTTGGGTTGTCGATCTGCAACAGTTCGCCACCATGACGTTTGATCGTTTCGGCGATTTCTCGTTTGGCGTCTTCCGACAAACCGCGAGCGTGGACTTCCGTTACGTCCTGCACCTTCAGCAAGCTGTCAACTCGCCCCAACTCTTTCAATTCGCCTTGGTGCAAGATAGCGATTCGGTCGCAAACATCTTCTACGTCTGCCAGTTGATGGGAACACATCAAAATCGTCTTGCCTTGATCCCGAAGGCGTAGGATCAAATCCTTCATTTCACGCGAACCGATCGGATCCAACCCGGTCGTCGGTTCGTCCAAGACAAGAAGATCCGGTTCGTTGATCAACGCTTGAGCCAGGCCAATACGACGCGTCATTCCCTTGGAATATTCTTTGAGTTGTCTTCGTCGAGCCCGCTGTAGTCCGACCATCTGAATCAATTCTTCCGCCCGTTCGCGACGCACGTGAGCCGGCATATCGAAAAGCCGCCCGTAAAAATCAAGCGTCTCTTCGGCATTCAGGAATTTATAAAGGTACGATTCTTCCGGAAGGTAGCCAATTCGTTCATTCTTGGTGACCTCGGTCGCTTCCTTGCCAAATACAAATGCCCTGCCAGAAGTCGGGAAAAGCAACCCGAGCACCAATTTAATGGTGGTTGATTTGCCAGAACCATTCGGTCCCAGGAGTCCGAAGATCTCGCCACGACGAACCTCGATATCGAGCGATTTGAGCGCGTCGACCTTCTTACGGCCCCAGAAGTCGCGGTAAATTTTACCCAATCCCCGAGTTTCGATGACTACATCCGACGGAGCGTTGCCAACCACCGACGACGGAGCGTTCGTAAGGGTTGGGGCGTCATGGGACATGCAAACTCTCCGGAAAAGACTCTTAAACAGGCTGAAGTCGACTACGGGCTCAACCATTCGGTGGTTCAACGCGCAGCCTTCGCTAGATGAAAACTATAAATGGGATCGTTCGAGACCACAAGTTACGCTCACACCTTCGATCGTCTGCGGAGCGACCACAATCGGCCGGCGAAAACCTTACACGCGAAAATAAATGCAGTTCAGCTGCAAAGGACGGGCTCTTCCAGCTAAAATCGTCCACACGCATGAGTCGAATCCTATCGAAGGTCCTGCACCGTACGCCCCCTTTGAATCCTCAACGAGCCCACTAACGAGCCTATTATCGATGAATTCTAACGGCCCCGTGGACTCGGAAGCGTACAAGGAGGCGGTTGACTTTTTGTACGATCGGATCAATTACGAACGTACGACTGACCAACCCTATAACCAGAATAACTTCCGCCTTTCTCGCATGGAAAGGCTTCTTGTCGAGCTTGAGAATCCCCAGCAAGCTGCTCCCGTGATCCATATCGCGGGCTCCAAAGGAAAAGGCTCGGTTGCATGGCAGACGGCGGAATGCTTGCGAAGAAGCGGCTATCGAACGGGACTGTACACTTCTCCGCATCTTTTGAAACTTGAAGAGCGATTCGTCATCAATGGCCGCGCGATCGACG
>JANPLJ010000619.1:0-1738 GCA_031426475.1 Pirellulaceae bacterium
GACCCCGGCCTCTAAACTCAGTTCGGCATGCGCGAGCCGTGGTACATAATCGTTGATCATAAACGTCTGTTTACTGAGCCTGTCATGGATGAGAGGGAGCAGGAGCGCGTGGCTTTGCATCACACCGCCGCCCAGAACAAACAAATCGTGCCGTAAAAATTTGACAAGCGTTTCGGTAAGCTCTACTGTGAGAGGCATCTAACACTTTATCGAAACGACGAGGGGAGTTCTCATGTCGCATCCGCCGATGGAGGATCCTGAAGGCGACGGAATCTATTCCGCCGGCAGCTATCATTTCGGAGGTTCGCACGTCGTGATGTTCGACAATGCCGTTCGCTTTATTCCCAACGAAATCGATACGCAGAACAGCGATGATTCTGAACAAGCGTATTACACACCTGGAATTGCATTCGATGAAGACGACAAGGAGTGGCACAAGACCGAGAATTGGAGAAAGCCGAGTCCGTTTGGTGTCTGGGGCGAGATGGGAACGATTGCTGGACAACAAGAGGATTGATGCCTCTGGTTCGACTGTCCCAAATCTAGTTTGTTGACGCCACTCAGCTTGTCTGAGTGGTGAAGCGTTTGGCAACCAGAATCTAAATCTCCCGCGAACTTCCCCAACTACCTCAAACTGCTGCCTACGGCAGCAGTTTGAGGTAGTTGGGGAGTCATGGAGGAGCCATTTTCTGGTTGCCAAACCTGCTCACCTTCGGCACGAGGCCGAAGGGGTCGATTTGCGACGGTCGAACTAGTGCTTCGATCGCGATGAATAGATCGCCTTCGGATCGGCGATTCGCGTGTCGATAACTTCCAAGCGACCTTGACGATATTCCCGAAAAAAACAGCTGGCGTAGCCTTCATGGCAAGCGGCACCGATTTGTTCGACAAGCAGCAAGATCGTGTCGGCGTCACAGTCGACTCGGATCGCCTGGACCCGTTGTCGATGGCCGCTTTCCTCGCCCTTTCGCCACAGCTTACCACGGCTTCGCGAGTAATAGGTTGCAAAACCGGTTGCGAGCGTCTCATTAAAGGCTTCGGCGTTCATCCAGGCCATCATGAGAACTTGCTGGCTGTGAATATCTTGGGCGATGGCCGGCAACAGATCTTGGACACCCCGAGAAAAATCGGGGCGAAGTGTGTCGGCTAGAAGAGGCCCGGAAGCAGTCGGTTTCATGTTTCAATCATCGCTTCATCGTGGTGGGAATTGTCCTCCATTCCTGCGGCTAATCTTATACTACTCCAGGAATTGAGGACGATTCCTGCCACTTGGGGTCACTTCACGCAAAAGGGTCGAGATATCTTCTATTTATATCCCGGTTTCGTCTTTCGTGATTGTCAACCGAAATAATCAAAGGTCGCATTTTTTGGATCCTTGGTTCACGATTCATTCGTGATGATCGGTCCAAACAGGTTTTGATGGCATAAGACGCGGTTTCTGGGTGCTGAATGACGATGAATACCTGTGTCCCGATCTCTGCGGACTCCTTCGTGCATGTCGCTGGTCCGCGGAGATCGGGGCTACTTTAAGAATACACGAACTTCAAAATCGCCGTCTCACAGAAACTGAGCGTGCAGTGCAATCAGAAACCCTCAGTGTGATCCTTCCCGTTTCGAATCGCCAACAGAACGTGGCGGCGAGTGTCGAATCGCTTTTGGATACTCTTTCCGAACTCACCAACGATGTTCAACTGATCGTCGTCGACGATGCATCCAGCGATGCAACGCCGGAAGTCCT
>JANPLJ010000620.1:0-4144 GCA_031426475.1 Pirellulaceae bacterium
CCAAGGTTCGAGCTAAAAGAAGAGAAGAACGGGCATCGTATGGATATTATAAAACACAGGTGCCAAAGGCGGCGTCCGTAAAATAACTAGCGCAAGGATGCGAACGAATGCAATATCGAACCCATAAGTTGCTGGCCCTCACTTTGGTGAGTTTCTTTTGTTCTCAATTGCTTCATGCAGAGACCTTTGCACCATCGGTCGATGCAAAAGCGGCGGGGCGCGGAGGTGCAAACATGGCTTTTGATGACAATGGGTATGTGTTGCACGACAACCCGGCTGGTTTCATTGGAAACTTTGGAAACGTCTGCAACGGTCATCGCCACTTTGTGGACTGTAGTTTGGCAGGATTGTTTCCCGACCTCGAATACTCGGACCCGCAGAATGGCAAGACGAGCGCGAACAACGACCCTTTCGCCATGGGCGCGCTTACCATTGGCCGACAGCTCGACCAAGACGTCGCAGTGGGGCTCGGCGTTTACTCGCCTGCTGGATTCGGAGCCAAATGGAATCTTGAAGGACCGCCCGGGCCGTTGGCAGGGCCTCAGCTATACAAGTCGCTTGGTATGCTCGTGCGTGTCTTGCCGGGCATTTCTTACGAAGCGACCGATCGATTGCGAGTTGGAGCGAACCTTGGCGTTGCGATCAGCCATGTCGAATTAGAGGGGCCTTACTTTCTTAATTCGGCTCCCTTAACCGGGACGCCGACTTTGATCGATCTTCAAAGTACGGGGACGGCACTGACCTGGGCAGGTGGACTTCAGTACCAAGCTTCGAATCGGCTGATCCTGGCCGCACGCTATCAAAGTCAGAATCGTTTTCAAAACGATGGCAACGCGAGGGTCTTTATTCCGGGGTTAGGCAATTCCAACTATGACATGAAGCTAGATATCGTTTGGCCTCGTTCCCTCGGCGGCGGTTTTCAGTTTGAGGTCAGTCCTGGTCGCCGACTAGCGATCGACGTCGATTGGCAGCAATGGTCGAGAGCCAAGGATGAGATCGGACTCCGCTTTACCGACTCGAGCAACCCTGTATTCAATCAAGTTGCTGGGCCTGTGATTAACGAATCGCTGCCGCTGCAGTGGAAAGACAACGTCGTCGTCAAGTCGGGAATCGAGCAAGACATTGGGCTCGGCAAGACCGTTCGCATCGGGTACGGCTACAACAGCGATGCGGTTCAAGGTAGCACAACGTCGCCATACTTGCCCACCATTCTGCAGCATTATTTTACCGGTGGCTATTCGTGGCGGCGTTGCTGCTGGGAATATAACCTAGCCTACCAATACTCATTCCGACCAACGATGCACATCCAGAACAGCAGTCTTGCGGGCGGCGACTTCTCGAACAGCTCGCTTTCAACGCAGGCTCATTGGTTATTCTTGGGCGCGAGCCATAAGTTCTAGTGCCTCATCCAACTTTAGATTTTGGGTTTCAATTCGTAGCCGATGTCGTAAGACTTCGGAGGAAGCGCAGGAGACATCGCCTTTCGCGCTGCGTCCGAATTCTAACGAATTCGGCTAGCCACCCTAAAAATTAAGCTGGATGAAGCATTAGGCTTTGTTTCTAAACAGGTAGCTACGCTCGCCAGAGCGTGGTACGCCGAAGGGGATTTCCACGTTCTGGCGAACGTAGCCACCTCAAATTCGATCTTTAGAAACAAAGCCTAGTTTAATTGCCATAGGTTGGGCTATCCAGTCTGGCGTTGAGTGTTTTTGGGGGTTGCGCAGGAGCAACGGGTAATATGTCATTCATCCGAGCCAAGTGTTACGGGGACCTCAACTTGACGTCCCTGCCGCACGACGGTTAGTTTGACAACATCGCCAGCTTTCTTGGACTCGATCACGCTCAAGAGATCATCTGCGGTTCTAACCGCGATCCCCTCGACGCCGATGATCAAATCAGCAGAGCTTTGATCGATCGAATCTTGTTCAATCAACAGTGGCCCTCGCCGGAATTGACGACGCGTAACCGTCACGCCTTTTAGTCCTGCTTGTTCTGCAGGACCACCTGGAGTGGTGCGACGTATTTGTAGCCCTTGACGCAATTCGATCGAATCGATGATCCCAATCGTTGGTCGTGAGATTCGTCCGTTTTGGATCAACTGGGGTACGACCCGAGCGATCGTGTTGGCTGGAATAGCAAATCCGATCCCCGCATTATCTCCAGTGCTCGTTGCAATTGCGGTATTGATCCCGATCAATTGCCCTCTCGAATTCAACAGCGGCCCTCCGGAGTTCCCTTGATTTAGCGCCGCATCGATCTGGATAATCGACTTCATCTTCCGCTTCGTCTTAGAGGTAATCAGTCGATTTAAACTGGAAATGATTCCTGTGCTCATCGTCCGGTCATAGCCGAATGGATTGCCAATCGCGATGATATGCTGGCCGACCCGGAGCAACGACGAGTCCCCAAAGGCGATTGGGAAGAGCGACTCTTCCGGAGCCGAAATACGCAAGACGGCGATATCGTTGTCTGGGTCTTGACCAACCAGGATTGCTGGATACGAATCGCCGGTGAAAAGTGTGACGTTGATTTCGCGCGCACCGTCGATAACGTGGAAATTCGTGACGATATGCCCGAGCTGATCGATGACGGCTCCGCTTCCGCTCCCCTCGACAGCCGCTTCCGTGAAAAACGAAGTCGGACGAATGATCTTCGTGGAAATATTGACAACGCCTCGGTTGCAAAGCTCGTAGACGTTGATGTTGATGATTTCTTCCGTAGACTGTTCAGGCCAAGCCGCCAGGGGAACTGGCCCGCTTGCTTTTCCTATTGCCATAACGGTCGGATTGGCATTCGGGGAAGCGATCGGTGGTACCCCCAATGCATTCGAGGGCTGAGATTGGCTATGAAATAACCAACCGACGAGGACACCAATATTGAGCAAGAAAAGGGCGAGAATAGCGCGACGAATCATTGTGGATTTCCAAAATTAAACGTAGCCGAAGTTGTCAAAATTCGGATGAATTGCCATGGTCATTGTTTTTTCGATCTTCATCGGAATTCTCGCGAATCTCCGGCACCTAATAAGTTCGATGAAGCACTTAGAGCTTGACGATTGTTGTATCATGGTGTGTCGTTTGCGTGAAGCAGAAGAATCGAATACAAGGCCGGATTGCTAGCTGATGTGGGAACGCTTTCAAGCTGAAAAAGGCGGAGTACTAGTCGTCGGCCACGGAACTCGGGTTGCGACGGGCGTCGAGCAATTGGTCGAGCTTTCGAGGCAATTGCAGTCTCGCTTTGGTATGCTTCCGGTCGAAGCCAGTTTTCTAGAACTTGCCGAACCGACAATTTCTCAGGCGATGGGTCGTCTTCGACTTCGGGGGGTGCGTCGCGTCATCGTAGTCCCAATATTGCTTTTCGAAGCCGCACACGCTCAGTCGGACATACCCGATGCCGTACGGGATGCGGCTGAAGCCGAAGGGCTATCGGTTCTTGCCCAGTCAACACCGCTGGGAACTGCCGAAGCAGCCTTGTCACTTTCCGAGTTTCGATTTACGGAAGCCCTTCGATGCACCAACGCCGATGGGTGCTTGATGGCCGGTGGATGTGATCGCGTGCTCGATTGCTTCAAGCAGGGCAGGGCCGATGACGCGCCGAGCTTGATGCGGGATTCCCGCAAAATTGGGTTAGCGATGGTCGGAAGGGGAACAAGCGATATTGCGGCATTAGAACAAATGCGACGTTTTACGACGTTGCGGGTCGCCAACAGCCAAACTCGGATTTCCTGGGTTGAAACTGGTTTTTTTGCGGGTGGCGAACCGACTGTCGACCAGCTCTTGGAAAACGCTTTGCGTTCCGATTGCGACACGCTCGTCGTCCAGCCTCACCTGCTTTTTGAAGGCGAACTCGTTCGGCAGCTACGCGATAAAGTCCGTCTTTGTCAACAATTTTCGAAGAAAAGCCAGTGGTTCGTCACGCCAACTTTGGGCGCGGATCCTCATCTGGCGCATGCCTTTTTTACCTTGGCCGACCAATCTCTACGGGAGTATCTGTCGGCGAATTCATCGTCCACTCATGTTGCTACGAGCGAACGGAACTCGTAGTATTTACGTACCGTGTAGATTGGCAGCATATATCTCCCAAGCTACTTATATTGAAGTCCTACCGGCGGTTCCCCATTTTTCAACAATTGTCAGGGAAAAAG
>JANPLJ010000621.1:0-6272 GCA_031426475.1 Pirellulaceae bacterium
ATCGAGGCCAACATCGCGTTACCGTTCCTCCGTTGCTCGTTGCCACTTCAAGCAATTTACGAACGCGTCGAGTTCACCGCGACATGCGTTCAAGAAACGGAGTTGGAGTATGAAGTCAATTAATGGCTATTGCTATGATCGCCACACTCCGAAGTTCTCAACTCACAACTTGCAACGCTTTATCGCTGATGTCTTTTCGGCACCATGCGCCTGGCCAGCGTACTTTCTGGACTGCGGTGTAGGCGCTGAGCTTGGCGGTTGAAATCGAATCGCCTAGGGCTGTCACCCCCAATACACGACCGCCATCGGTGAGCACGCGATTCTCGACGAGTTTCGTACCGGCGTGAAAGACCTTGACATTCTCAACTGCGTTCGCAGCATCAAGACCCGTAATCTCAGCGCCTTTTTCGTAAGCACCAGGATAGCCTTGGCTAGCGACGACGACGCAGATCGCAGGGCGTGGGTCCCAGATCGGCGAATCGATTTCATCCAAGCGACCATCGACGGTCGCTTCCAAAATATCGAGCAGGTCACTCTTGAGTCGCATCAGCAGCGGTTGGCATTCGGGGTCGCCGAATCGCACGTTGAATTCGAGGACTTTGGGGCCATTCGCGGTGATCATCAATCCTGCGTACAAGACGCCTTTGAACGGCTTACGATTTCGCTTCATGGTGTGAATGCTGCGAACCATGATTCGATCTTCGATCGATTCGATCATCTCCTGAGTGACGATCGGTGTTGGGCAATAGGCACCCATACCCCCAGTGTTTGGTCCCTTGTCGCCATCGAACGCAGGTTTATGGTCTTGGGCTGGCGGAAGCGTAAAAAGCGTCTTTCCATCGGTGATCGCGAGGACGCTTACTTCTGGCCCCTCCAAGCGTTCTTCGATCACGATCTGCGAGCCCGCTTTGCCGAACTCGTTTTTACGGCCGATGCGATCGATCGCGTCGAGCGCTTCTTCGCGATAGCTGCATACGATGACGCCTTTGCCGCTGGCAAGGCCGTCGGCCTTCACGACAATCGGGGCCTTCTCTCCATCTTCTGGATAACGAGCTTTGATATAACGCATGGCGCTATCGGCATCGCGAAACGACTGATAGTCGGCGGTCGGCACGTCGGCTTGTCGGAGCAATTGTTTGCAAAAGACCTTGCTCCCTTCGAGCTGTGCGGCTGCCTGACTAGGCCCAAAGGCTCGGATCTTCTCTTTCGCTAGGGCATCGACCAACCCGAGCGTCAAAGGTGCTTCGGGGCCAACGACGACCAGATCGACGCTCTCCTTCTTGGAAAAACGAACGATTCCGGCGATATCGTCGGCCGCAATCGGGATA
This sequence comes from Pirellulaceae bacterium, assembly GCA_031426475.1. Classification (GTDB taxonomy): domain Bacteria; phylum Planctomycetota; class Planctomycetia; order Pirellulales; family Pirellulaceae; genus JAIYDQ01. Next base: position 1,329 of record JANPLJ010000621.1, read on the forward strand.
TTCGTCGTTTCAAGTGCTGTCCCAGCGTTACCAGGAGCGACCCATAGTTGTTTGAGACGGGGACTTTGTGAAATCTTCCAAGCAAGCGCATGTTCGCGTCCGCCGTTACCAACAATTAATACTCGCATGGCGGAGGATTTTAGGTGCGATCGCTTCTTTTCGCGAGTAGGTGTCTTGCGACAACATTGAAATACTGGCTCGAACGCTTCGTGGGAATTCGATCCAGGTAGCCGAAGTCGTCAGAATTTGGACGCGGCTCGAGAAATTTTGGCTACCGTGGGCCCGCGACTCCGCTCGCGGGCGAACGTCAGCGAACGGAGTCGCTGTCCCACTTGAAAAGGCAGTTTTAGGGTTTTTCGCCGATTGCCATCATGGCGGGGCGATAGGCTCGCGTTTGCCATTCAAGGCTTTCCGGCAGCACACTCAACGGTGTCGATTCGTGTAGTTCGATGGCAAACAGCGAGTTCCGGGGTGCCGCATCGACCCATTGGACGAGCAGTTTCCGAAGGGCGTCGGTATTCGATTCCCATAGACTATAAGGTGGACAAACAAACACGCACCAGGGAGCATCGATGTTCGTTCCAAAGCGACGACTGAGTTGCTCGATATGATCGTTCAAGTTGCGAAGCCAAGCAAACGTATCGGACGCAAAGACGCAGAATCGGTCTTCGACACCCAGTCGCTTCGCATTCAACCTTATCTCTTTGGCGGCCCGAGGAAGCATCTCGATCGCGACCCCATATGAGGCTCCGCGCGAGAGACATTCGATCGCCAAGATCCCCGTACCGGCAAAAAGATCGAAGGCGACGTATCCACTAAACTTTCCGCCCATCAGACTGAAGACCGCTTCGCGGGTCCGATCTTTCATCGGTCGCGTAAGCGGATCGGTCGAAAATTCAATAATTCGCGTACGGAGCGAACCACTGATAATTCGTAATCTCCCGGTCTCGCTGGTTTCGCTCGCTGCAGTATTCTTTTTGGGTTGCGGTCTTGTCACGTTGCTTTGCCGGTCATTTCGCGCCAAACACGTTTGGCTGTCTGCATCGCTTCGCCGAGTTTCGCTGGGTTCTTGCCGCCAGCTTGCGCTAGATCCGGTTTCCCTCCACCGCCTCCGTCGACCACTTCTGCGACGGGGCCAATCCACTTGCCAGCGCTCAACTTGCGATCGACGAGTACTTGGCTAAGTCCTGCAATCAACGTCACTTTGTCGCCATCGGTAACGCCGCCTAGCAATACCGCGACCGGCTCGCCTTCGCGTTTTCTAAGTTGATCGATCCATTGCTTCATCAAGCCAAGATTCGCCCCTGGCGTCTCGGAAACGATCAATCGCACACCGTCGACCATTTCTGCCTTCGCCAGCAGATCGTCTGCGGTTATCGATCCGCTTGATTTGAGCTGCAAGAGCTGACGATGCAACGCTTCCTGTTCGGTTAACATCCCTTTCAATCGCGTCGGCACTTCATCGATCGATACATTGATCATGCGAGCTGTCTGACGCACAGCGGTACGAACAGCTAAATAGTCGGGTTTTGTAGCCGAAGGTTTCTGACCTGACTTCGCGACACCCACTTTCGCAGGCGCTTCTTCGTTGCCCGTTCCAACGGCGAGTTTCTTGAGCTTTCGAAGTGCTAGCGCAAGTTCGTTGGTTGTCTCGGCAAGCTGAGAGATATCACAACCGAGCGCAGTACACGATTCGTGGGCCACTTTCTCGATTTGCGTTCGCTGCGAAGCAGCCTTGGGGCCCGTGAGCGCGGTGATTCGTCGTGTTCCGGCCGAGACGCTTTCTTCGCTTAAAATCTCGATCGAACCGACGTCGCCAGTATTGTTCAAGTGAATTCCACCGCACAACTCTCGCGAGAATTCGCCCATGCTGACCATTCGTACCGGGTCGGGGTACTTTTCCCCGAACAACATCATGGCGCCTTCTTTACGAGCTTCCGCCAAGGGAACGAGACGCCAGGCTATCGCATCGGCTTGAGCAACACGCGAGTTCGAGATCGACTCGATCTGACGCAGCTGTTCGTCGGTCAATGACTCTTGGTTGCTAAAATCGAATCGCAACCAATCGCCATCGACTTTGCTACCTTGCTGCTGAGCGTGCGCCCCCAAGATCGATTGCAACGCATGATGTAAAATATGTGTCGCCGAGTGCGCTCGACGTATTGCATCGCGATTCTCCGAATCGACGATCGCTTTCGCGGCAGCCCCTTCCTTGATCTCGCCAGACTTGAGCTGGCCGTAGTGCACTACTAAGTCACCCGCGCGTTGAGCATCGTTGACTTCGAAGACAAACCCATCGCCCTGGATAACGCCTTTGTCGCCGACTTGACCACCGCTTTCACCGTAGAATGGCGTTCGATCAAGCACCACTCGCACGAGTTCACCTGGATGCTCTCCGGCTTTGAGCGAACTCACCAAGCTATCCGCCTTGGGAGGACCGACGATGATGCCTTCGACCTTTGCGTCGGCTTGCGTCGATTCGTAGCCGAGGAAGTCGCTTTTGAGGATCGCCTCCTTAAGCGTCTCAATAGGGCCCGTCTTGAAGAGCTCTTTCTGATCGGCTCCGCTAATCTCTTCGTGCTCCGCGACCGCTTCCCGGTAGCCGTCCCAGTCAAAAGTCAGCTTTCGTTCGGCCGCCAATGCTTGCAGCAATTCCGGTGGAACGCCGAACGTCTGATAGAGGTTCGCTGCTTCGCGACCATCCACCATCACTCGGCGACTCGATTCCATTTCGTCGAAGAGTCGATGAATACGATCCAATCCACCATCGATCGTTGTGAAAAAGTCTGACTCTTCACGCTTCATGACTTGTGAGACGCGTTCGACAGTATCGCTTAGCTCTGGATACGGGACCGCCATCATCTTGGCGACCATCGGAACCAACTGGTATAGGAATGGTTCGCGAAGCCCCAGTTGATGTCCGTCCAGAACCGCCCGTCTCAGAAGCCGCTTGATCACATAGCGAGCTTTTTTCGGCCCTGGGTAAACGTTTTCGTGTATTGCAAAGGTACATGCTCGGACGTGATCGGTGATACGACGTAGACGCCGCCCCGCATCGCTATCGTATTCGTAGTTCACTCCACAAACTTCAGCCGCCGCTTGAACGATCGGAAAAAGAATGTCGATATGGAAGTTGCTTGGCTTGCCTTGCAAGACACTTGCCGTGCGCTCGAGTCCCATCCCCGTGTCGATATTCTTGCTGGGCAATGGCCGAAGATTATCGGGTGGATTTCCGACGCGATTAAATTGGGTGAAGACGAGATTCCAGATCTCGACCGTCTTTCCGTTTTCCAACTGATAGTAGATTTCACTGCACGGCCCACAAACCCCATCCGGTCCCTGGCTCGGCGCGCTAGCTGGCCAAAAATTTTCGTCCTCTTCCAAACGACTGATCTTGCTGGTCGGGAGCCCGATCTTCTCGTTCCAAATCGACGCGGCTTCGTCATCGTCTTTGTAGACCGTTACCGACAGACGAGCCGGATCGATCGCAAGCCATTTCTTGTCGGTAAGAAATTCCCATGCCCAATGAATCGCTTCGCTCTTGAAATAGTCGCCAAAACTGAAATTCCCAAGCATTTCGAAGAACGTATGGTGGTAGGCTGTTCGACCAACATTGTCGATATCGCCGGTTCGCAAGCACTTTTGACAAGTTGTCGCACGCGTGAAATCGAGCTTCACTTTGCCGAGAAAATGGTCCTTGAATTGATTCATTCCAGCTGGAGTGAACAAAACGGAGGGATCCCAGGTTGGCACCAAAACGTCGCTTCCCTGTCGATGATGGCCCTTTGATTGAAAGAAACTGAGATATTTTTCGCGTAGTTCGTCCGTGTTCATTTCGATGCGGGGATCCGGAATAAGCGTAAAGGGCTGAAAAAACAGTCCGCAGCAGTATAACGCTCAAATCGAAACCCGACAAAGGCCGCCAGGCAATCTGGCAGGTTAGCGATGCTACGCGGAATCCTCGTCCTTCGAGGCTTCCTGGTCGTCGCTTTCATCGCTATCGAAGGCCAAATTGGTAACATCGGCGATCCGAGTCCCTAGCACGCCGAACTGATGAAAGATGAAGAAAACGATCATCGGCAAACAAAATCCGAACAAAAAGCGAGGGACTTCGGTTCCGTTCGCCGCAAACAAATACATCACAAAAATCAAGGCCATCGCGAGCCCCGAGAGCAAATACATCGCCCCCCATGCATCCGTTTTCGAGCGAATCGAGTCCAGAACCTCTTTTGAGAATGGTTCACCAGCGCTCTGATTGTCTAACATACCTAGCAGCAGAATCGGATAGAGCGCAAAGGCGCTCAGCAAAACGGCAGCCGCTCGCATATCTCCGTTGAGTCCAATCGACGAGCCAAACCAGCCCAAGATGCCACCTGGAAGAACTGCGTAGGCAAAGGCGATCAAAGCAACCATGATCTCGCCCATCGCATCGGAAGGATTGAATATAGGCCACCTTGCAACCTGCTTGAGTCGGTTGGCTGACGTCTCCAGAACGGCGATTCCGTTGCCCAGCGTAATAATTAGCAAAGGGACGCCAAATAAGATCAACACTAACATGATCCCAAAAAGGCGAGCGGATTCGGAGGCATTTGGCATGAGGGTCCCGGCCATTCCGGACGCGACCATCGTTCCTCCCATCAACAAACCTGTCACCAGCGCGACGATGATCAGCGTCGGATCTCCAAGAAACGCAAAGGTGCGTTTTAACCAGCCTGCAGAGTCAAAATCGTAAACCTGGTCGCGTTCGTCTTGATCGTCTTCTGCGACCTCTTTTTCGGCTCTTGCAAGGTAATCTTCGGCAGTAGCGCGACCAAATTCCTTGTTGTTCTTGCCGCTTCCCTGTGCGGGCATCAGGGAGACATCGGCAATGGCACCAAGATCTGGGTTTTTTGGACGAGCCTTGGCCGTTGGTGGACTAGGTATCGAATACTCGGAGTGGCAATC
>JANPLJ010000622.1:0-4614 GCA_031426475.1 Pirellulaceae bacterium
TCATGTCGGAAATAGGGACCGTGGCTAGGCAATAGCCATTTTACGTCGCTGTCCCGAATTCGCTCGAGCGATCGGATAAAGTCCACAATGTTGCTGCCATGATGAGCGTCGATCGCACCGACGCCTCCATCGCGATAAATATTGTCACCGCTGAAGAGTAAGTCACCTAAGCGAAAGGCCAATTGACTATCGGCGTGACCGGGAGTTGACCATACTTCAAGCTTCAGCTTTCCAATCGGAATAATATCGCCATCGTTGACTAAGTGTTCGCAGGTCACCGGCGGCATCTCTTCCGAGATTCCCTGGGCGACAATTTCAGCAAAAGTCTGCAATCGATCACCATCAGCAAGCAGTTTCGCCGCCTTAGGATGTGCTGAGACTGTCGTTTTCAGCATCTGCTTAGCGGTCGCCAACCCTTGGCCGTGATCCACATCGGCATGTGTTGCGATCAACGTCTTGCATTGCGAAAGCGGGAAATCAAGCTCTCGAATCAGATCGACAATCTCTTCGACATGGTCCTTGTAGCCAATATCGAGCAGTACCCATTCATCAGAGTCGTAAATAAGGTAGACGTTGCATCCGATCAGATGCCCAGCCTGAATATTGAGTTCTATGACGTTAGGGAATATTGGTTTTCGAACGATCATGCGTCTTGGGATTTCTAAGTTGGCGGAACAATTAGTCCGTCGATTGTAGCGTAAGTCGCTATTTTGTCATCCAAGACGGTTGGTAAGTTCGATACCGGAAAGTGGCATGGGCTCGAGACCAAGCTTCGGATTCCTATTTGCCCCCGAGATCCGCAAACGCTGTTCGATCATCGTTGCAGTTAAGACAATTGGAATCAATGGAATCCCAATGGTTTCTAGGATGAGTGGCGCGATGACGACCGAAGCGCTAACGAGCAAATAGTATGTCACGCAGCGTTTCGGCTCGACGGCTGCGTACCAAAGAAGCGGAATCAATAAAATGACCAAATCGTAGTAGTAGGCGTGGGGGCTAAGCAAGAACGTCACGACCAAGAGGTTCCAGAGGGTGTCCGGGCGATCGAAATCTAGTTCGCGAGGGGCGATTACGAGCAACCCGCCATAGAGAATCAACGGAAGCACTACAAACCACTTTATGAGTTCAATATCGCTCGAGTTCTGCGAAATGTACGATAGCGACATCAAATTGCATGACCAATCCAGATGATAGCCGCGGATCGCTGCGTAGCTGCTGCTCATCCCCAGTTTTTCGGCAAAACCGCTCCATACTTCAAGCGGCAAGAGTGCAAAGGCCCCGCCCCAAAGCAGGGCTACGGTGAGCGATACTCCGGCAAGAAATCGCCATCTACCGTATCGAAGCATTACAATCGGAAGAAGAATAAAGAGGGTCGGCTTGATGGAGAGTAATCCAAACACGATGCCGGCCCAACCCTCTTTTCGTTGACGCAGCAATGCCCACGTCGATGCGACAACCAAAAGCCAGAATGGCCCTTTTTGCCCGATAATGAAACAATAGATCGTGGGGACAAATAGAACGACAGCGATCCATGACCAGCGGTCTAGTAGATTCTTAGCAAATGTGTTGCCGGTAACTTCATGAAACCTGACGATATGCTTGGCCGTAATCCAACTTCCCAGCAGCATCGCGGTCACCAAGAGACACAACCAGACGATCGTAGCCACTCGGTACGGCATCCATGCCAGGGAAGTAGCCAGCAAATAGTGCGGAGGAGGATATACCGGAGGGAAATAGGTCGCCCGAGACCATTGAAAACCTGTGATTTTGGGGTCGTGTTGGCATGCCTCAAACGACGCGGTGTCATACAGTCGGTTCGCTGAGCCTGCCAGAATCAGATGTCCACCTACCCACTCCTGAAGAAAATCGTTTCCGTGTGGAGCCACCGTAATGGTCTCGGGTTGCCAACGATGAGAGGGCGACGAAACCATGAGAATGGCAGAGAATGCAACCAAAGCAAATAGCAGGGCGGAGATCCACGAGCGAATAGAAATCGGTGATTCATTGCTCATAGAACACTCCTGGAACTGGTGAGTCTTTTAAAAATTGACAGACAGACTCTATCACACGATATTTAGCTCGAAAAATCTCGTTCCGCCAACACTTTATTCATATTCAGAGCAATTTCCGCAGCGTTCCAGGGTGAATAACAGAAAGGGTCAAGCGGTCGAAATTTTCTTCACAATTGACAACGAATAAATTTGACACTTCTCGCCGATCGCCGGTACAACGCAGTTCGTTCCCAGGCTCCTGCCTGGGAACGCAATGTCTTGGAGGCTCCACCTCCCAAATCGACCCGCATCCGACGGAGCAACGGCAGGCAGAGCCTGCAATTCATTGGGTTCCCGGGCAGGAGCCTGGGAACCAGATACCGGCGATCGGCGAGAAGTGTCATAAATTTCTATGTGTTGAAAGCACTAGCGATTTCCACTTGCGATGTTAAGATGGGGGGGATCAAGAGGTTCAGCCTGTATCCAATTTTGAATCTCCTTGCATTTGCTGCCTCACGGCGGTGCATATGCGTTCGCAGCGATCTGCATTTTAACGTCGGCGAAGGGCAACCGACGGTTTCAATTTAGATGCATTGCCGGCGCAAATTGCCCGCAAATTTTGCTCTTTGTCAACGATTGAAAATGAGACCCACGATAGAACGCATTCCAAACTTGAACGATTTAGTTGACTCGGTACCTGATGAGGTGCTTCGTCAAATCCAACAAGAATCCTTAGCCGCAGAACAAGAATCCGCAAGCGAGCACACCAACATGTCCAATGATAAAAAACCCAATAAATCAAAACGTATTCGCGACTATATCGATAGCCATCCCGATGCCGCTCCGAAAGATATCGTTGCAGCTCTATCGCAATACGGAGTAACACCTTCGGACGTCGGAAATGTACGTTCGAAGCTCAAAGGATCAAAACCGAGCAAGAGAGCTGGCTCAAAGGCTGGAGCAGCAGTTGCTCCCAAATCGGCGGCCTCGCCTTCGACGTCATCGTCGACACCTGCGTCCGGTGGGATCAATCTAAAAGCGCTTGAATCCGGAACGCAATTCTTGAAAGACGCTGGCTCGCTCAGCAGCGCTCGAGAGCTGCTGATTGTTATCGATCGGATACGCACAGCTTAGCTGGCACTATCCGATTTAGAAATACATTCCTTGAACAGCGAAGTAGCCAAGGGCTGCGATCGTCATAGGAATGCCGTAGGGTAGCAGTCGCATTGTCGATTTGCGTTCGGCGGCGCGTTGATAGAGTGTTTCCGCGTCGCGGACTTGCCAAAACTCGCGAAGGATCATCACGAATTGGTTGGCGTGATGCTTCCATTGACCGCTCCAGCCAACCATCGCTAAAGCCATTACGGCACCGACTATCGTTGTCGCGATAAAGATGTTGAGCGTGTGGTCGACATAGACCCAAGCTCCGATGCCGGCAAGCAGCTTGACGTCTCCAGCGCCCATTCCACCGACGCTGTAGAGTACATAGAGCAACATGAGGCCGACAACCGACCCAAGGAAGCTCCATCCGAAACCGGTCCATCCGCCAGTCACGGCACTATATCCCCACCCCGCCAGGATCATAGGGAATGTGATCCAGTTTGGAACTTTGAGCATCCAGCCATCGATAACGGCTGCGACAACGAGCGTTACGGAAACCAGCCAAATAGGCCAATGTGCGTTGAATGCTTGTGATACCGAAACCCAATCCATGATCAATCCCTAGTTTGTCTCAAAGTGAATGGTTTGAATAATGAAAAAATGACTAGCGTGCAGGAAACATCCAAAACCACGAAGCCGCTAGCATTGCCATCGCACAGCCCAATAGTTCCCACAGTCCGTGAATGGCTTCGATGGGTAAAAGGTTAGTGTGCATCTTTGTGTATTCAGGAAGCAGTGTGTGTGTGAAAAAACGGCGAGCGTTCTAGTAAAACTGGAGCGCTCGCCGCCTGCGTTGAAGCCAATACCGCAAACTAAGCCGTTGGTGGGCTGATTTGCTGAGCAATAGCCGTGAAAGTCGACGATGCGTTATTGCCGATTGCTCGAACAGCACCCAAGCAAATGACGATGATCAACGAAAGCATAACCGCGTACTCAACAGCGGTTGGTCCGTCTTCCGACTTCAGGAAGCGCTTAATCTTCTGTGCGAAATTCTTCATAGTATCTTCTCCGACTCCAAATAGGCTAAGGCTTCAACGCCCTTTGCCCGACACGAACAAAACTGTCGCTCGGGTCGGCTAACTTGACAAACCGTATCGCCATACGCTTTGCCCACCGACGCCGGGGACAACATTAGGCCCGTTTCCGGGCAACGACTCGAACGCGAATCGTCATTGGAAACTTAGGACAATTTACCGAGGAGTCAAACTTTGACAGATAACAAAACATCGAATTGTCGTTCACTTTTCGAATAGCCGCTATGTCGCATCCGCTACAACTCCTATAGCCAGAACGCGAGTTCCACGCATGACGAAGGAAAGTGGCGATTCGAAACATTTTCATTCATGCAAACGCGTTGATCGCTCTTACCGTATTCTCAATCGACGCCCGGGACCTTACGTCAACGGTGAGCAAATTTGCCAAACCAGAAAGAGGCGGAAAAAAATAGACTGTCGTAGCTACG
>JANPLJ010000623.1:0-1277 GCA_031426475.1 Pirellulaceae bacterium
GCGCGACCCATCGCGCGATCCGAAGTTTTTAACAAGGACGACAAAAAATGATCTCGGCATTAGACGTTAGCACCAGTGCGTTGGTTGCTCAGAAAGTTCGGTTAAACACGATTTCTGGAAACATTGCCAATATGTCGACGATGGTCGACGAGAATGGTGAAAACAAACCGTATCAGCCACGCTTTGTCGTGTTCCAAACGGACGAAGAAAACGCGGCTCAAGGAATGGCTGCCGTCAAGGTCGCCTCGGTCGACACGAATGAAAGTGAACCGCTCCATCGCTGGCAACCGGATCATCCGCTCGCTGCAAAAGACGGAAAGTGGAAAGGCCACGTCGCATACCCCAATATCAATATGAATGAACAGTTCGTCGATGCCTTGGAAGCGTCCAGAGCCTACGAAGCAAACATCGGTGTCATAGAAGTCACCAAGAATATCTCGCGACAAAACTTGAGCATCCTCGCGTAGACGACTTCGACTAACAGATAACAGACAACCGAAAATTTGATACGACACAATGCATATTCGTCCTGATTCCCTGTTTGCACGCCATGCCCAGCAACTCGCTGAGCGTGGAGCCGCACGCAGCGAATCGGCCAGCGCGACCAGCACTGCCAGCGACTTCCTGAAGCTGATCGGGTCGGGGGTCGGAAGTGTCAACGAAATGCAAAATACCGCCAACTTGCAGGTCGAACAGATGCTGGCGGGCGAAGACGTTCAATCGGCCGAAGTCATGACCGGATTACAGAAGGCGGACATGGCTTTCCGTTTACTCGTGCAAGTTCGCAACAAGCTGATGCAAGCATTCGAAGAAATCAATAATATCCGAGTCTGACGAGTACCCATCGCATGAACTTTATGAACCAACTCTTCGAGCAATTGAAGAGTCTATTTCTCGGCTTAACGCCCGGTGCTCGAGTCTTGTCCGGCGTGATGATCATCGCGATCTTAGTCGGTTCCGGCCTGCTTGTTCGCGACATTCAGCAATCGGACATGGAATATCTTTTCGGGGGACACGTCTATAAGGAAAGCGAACTCGATCTAGCCGAGACTGCAATGGGCAGCGCTGGTCTGACAAATTACAAGCGCGACGGAATGCGAATTCGCGTTCCAAAGAATGAACGCGACCTCTACATCAAAGCTTTAGCCGATGGGAAAGCCACACCGTCGCAGCTGGGGAGCGCGACAGACCGAGCCCTCTCGGGTACGAACATGCTTGAATCGATGTTCATTTCCAAGACACGTATTCTCGAAGCCCGCCAACAAGACCTTGCAAGC
>JANPLJ010000624.1:0-1183 GCA_031426475.1 Pirellulaceae bacterium
CACCATGCCGTCCACAACTCTCTATCGCTCGATCACGGCCAATTCGAGGTCTGATACGCCGATCTGGGGAACATCCGACTATGCATCGATCAACGCGGTAAGAAACGCAGTGTTTGTCGCGGCTGGAATGGGGTCCATCAATCAAAAGGAAATGCTTGGGGCACTTGGAAAGGGACCAGAAGGTGTCTTGCTTGCCTCGATTCTGGATGGGCTTTCCAATACCGTTCTCGTGGGAGAAGGTGCAGGCCGACCGCTTGTCTATGTCGGCGGAAAACCAGCCAAGAACCCACAACCGGGTGATCCTGCGTTTGGCACTCTATTTGTCAAAGACGGCTGGGGATGGGCGGATATCAATCAAGGATTCAGCATTGATGGGGCAAGTACCAAGGGTGTCCAAAACGATTCCAATAATAGTGGGTCAGTAACGATCAACGGTCAATGCTCGATCAATTGCACCAACGATAGCGAGCTATACTCATTTCACGTCGGCGGTGTCCATTTTCTTCGCGGTGATGGTTCGACCCTGTTTGCCCCTCAGAACATCGATCTTCAAACACTCGTTGCGATTTTGACGCCTGCGAACGGCGAAGTGATCGCGAACGACGAATTCTAATTTTACTGTCCAAAGTTGTGAGCCGACGGCGCTAACCGGGATTAAATGGCCGGTAGCTACGTTCGCCAGAACGTGGTGAACCGCTTTGAGTTACAGCCACGTTCTGGCGAACGTAGCTACGACTGTCTGTTTTTTTCGGATTACGGTATAACTCTACGTGTAGTCTGTCTTTGGATTGCGATTCCCGCGTAGATTCGCAGGAATGTGTCCTCCTGCTGCCAATTACCGTTTGTACGTTGTTTGGGCCAGTGTCGCGAAGTACTCGTCGATCGACTCGATGTCAACTCCATGGTTCGCCTCGAAACGGGTCAGTTTCCTCCTCGCTATACTTGATGCCATACTCGGAACGGACTGAGCGACCAGAAAATTACTCGGGCTCGTAAAATACTGCAGGAGGCTTTGTGCTTGGTTCTGCCGAACGATCGATGTGTCGGTTGCATTGACGCGACCATCTTTGTTCACATCGTAGATACTGGTGATCCCGACGGAATTCGATGCTGTCGATTGGTTTTGACGCACTGCCGAGGTATCGGTCGCGTTGGTGCGAACAAGGATCGGATCTCCCACGTT
>JANPLJ010000625.1:0-2648 GCA_031426475.1 Pirellulaceae bacterium
GGCGGTTCGGTTGGCCAGGGGTCGCTATCGCGTATCGTCAACCCCATCGACATGAGCGCTGCGCGACCGACAATTCTCCACAATCGCATTACGCAGAGTGCTGATGCTGGAATGTCGGCGGATCCGGCCAGCTTTGAAGAGACTTTCTTTACCGAATTCCGATATCAGTTTACCGGTCTTTTTTCACCGGACTACACCCGAGTCGGACCGGTTATTCGGGGTAACCGAATATTTGATAGTTCGACCAACGGTTTATTCGTACGCATCGATACTTTGCCTGGGCAGCGACTTGAAACTTTGGACGTCGCCGCAAGATTTGACGATACCGACATCGTCCATATTTTGGGCGAGACGTTGACGATCAACGGTACTCCTGGCGGCTCTATCGATGAAACGGTGCGCCCTGATGTTGCGACCGTTGGTTTTAATGCATTGCCAGCGGAGGCGGGGGATACCCTCGTACCGGGCACATCCTATTCCTACCGAATAACGTTTGTCGACCGTTATGGACGAGAAGGACTGCCAAGCAATCCGTTTACGCGCGTCGCGACGACCGCTCGCCATCGTTTAACTTCTCTTCCAACGGCAACGGGAGACTTTTTGGGGCGAAGGCTCTATCGAAGCAGTACGACGGTTGCGGGCGCTTGGGATCTAGTTGCCGAATTAGACCGCGGAAGCCTGTCCTATTTGGATACCGGTTCGAGCCTCACGGCAGCGATTCTTCCAAACACGTCGAGTACCCTGCAGTTGTTTGACAGCATCGCTCCGAACTTGGGTGGTGTTGCTACCGCAACACCAGTGGCGGGTGGGACGCTGATACCAGGCCCGACGTATCAATACCGGATGACGATTGTTTATCCGAATGGCGTCGAGGGACCGCGGGGTACCCTGCTTAACTTGCCGCCGGATCCATTCAACCCCATCGCGGCCGTACCGCATGCGATACGACTTGATGGACTACCGACGGCTGCAGTCGGCCAAACGCGAAGACTTTACCGTGTTGATCCGTTTTCTCCGGGGCGATCGGATTTGATCGCTGTTTTCACCGACCCAACTACGACCAGTTATCTCGACACAGGGACTTCGATTACGAACGGCATCTTCGTCGGTCGTCAAAACGATCTTCATCGCGCTCGTCCGGACGCTAGCCTTGTCATCGATCCGGGCATTGTGGTCAAGGCTCAAGGCTCACGAATCGAAGTCGGGATGAGCGCGCAGCTCTTGGCGGAAGGAACAGCGAGTAAGCCGATTATTTTCACGAGTCGTCTCGACGACCGATATGGAGCAGGTGCAACGTTTGATACGAACAACGATCTGAGTGCAGGCGCTGCCCAACCTCGCGATTGGTCCGGTATCGTTGGTTTGCATCTTTCCACCGTGAGTATCGCTTCGGCGGTGATTGCGTTCGGCGGCGGTTCTTCTCGAGTGGCTGGTGGGTTCGGGAGTTTCAATGCGATTGAACTGCACCAATCCGAAGCACGAATTGTAGATTCGATAATCGAATCGAACGGAGCGGGCGCAGGTACTGCCACCACGACACGGCGTGCCGCCCGCGGAGTCAACGACGCGGCTGCCATCTACGTCTCTGGAAGCCAACCCATCATTGCGAACAATATTATTCGCAACAATAAGGAGGTCGTTTCCGATCTGATAACACGTACGTTTCAGCATGGCGAAACGGCAGCTATCAGCATTGATGCCAATTCTCTCAAAGCAACGCCAAAACTCGATTACGGACGCAGTATTGGGCCTGTCAACATCATCGACACGGGGGCGGGCAATAGGGGGCCGTTGATCAGCGGAAACCGGTTGGGCGGCAAATCGAGCGAAGGTATCGCCTTGGGAAATGCCGTCAACGGTATGCGAGTCCGTGGAGCAACTCTCACGACAGAATCTGTTTGGGATGATACGGATATCGTGCACGTTGTCGAGAATGAAATCGTGATCCCCGACTTCAATACGTACGGCGGTTTGCGATTGCAGAGCGAAGGTGACGCAAGTTTGGTTGTCAAGCTTTCCGGCGACACTGCCGGATTTACTGCGAGTGGTCGACCGCTCGACATCACTGATCGCATCGGTGGAAGCCTTCAGGTAATAGGTTCGCCGGGCTTCCCAGTCGTCTTGACGTCCCTGAACGACTGTACGGTCGGCGCCGGATTTACGCCGGAAGGGAGTTCACAGTTCGATACGATCAATGTTTGCTCGTCGAATTCAGTCGTCGCACCACCTAATGCAGAAGTGGTTGTCTTGATGGATGAATCGGCATCCATGACGTTTGCGCAGGTCTTTTCGGTCCAATTGATCGCGGACCTGGAAGCGGGATTCCTTGCGGCCGGGATTGGAACCACCGTTGCCAACCGCTATGGATTAACTGGCTTCGCAGATTTCAATATTGTTCCGCGAACTTTTCCAGTAGGTCCGAACGGTGCGCTATTTGGAACATCGGTTGAATACGCGACGGCTGCTGCCAACCTTACTGTTAATGGAGGTACCGAAGACGGCTACCAAGCGCTCGACTTTGTTCTCGATACCTACACATTTTCACCGAACGCTGCCAAATATATTATTTTCGTGACGAATGAGGATCGCGACATCGTCGACACTACGCAGTCGAAAATCGATCTGACAACCCGTCTCAATGCGCAAGG
>JANPLJ010000626.1:0-1892 GCA_031426475.1 Pirellulaceae bacterium
AGTCGCTAACACACCGCCAAGCAGACCGCCCGCACTGGCGCCCGCGCCTGGTCCAGGTTCGCTTTCACTTTCATCCACGAGATTTTGAAGGACGTTTAGCTCTGGATTTGCACTGTTCGCGATGTACGAAACATGCTCTTCGCGATAGTCATTCATAGCAAGGACTTGCATCGCAGTTCGAGCTTTTTGTAACGAATCGAATTCCGCAACGACACATTGGCTGCTCATCATTGAAGCGCCTTTCAACTAGCGTTAGAAACCGGGAAGCCGCAATCGTGCCTGTTGCAAATTGTATGCCTGCAACGTCTCATCTCATTCTCCGCAATCTGACGCTGGATCGTAAAGCACGGTACGAATGTTGCTCGGCAATTACATGCACCAACGATAGCGTCGTTGATTTAGGCGCAACCTGAATTGCAAATGGAGTACGCTACGTAGGGGCGAAGCTTAGATATCTCGGCTTATAAGAGTAACGAATTCAGAAAAGGATGCCTCGTGATGATGCCTTTCAGCGTATTTCGCACATTGCTAACAAGTTTGCTCAGTTGGGCATTACTTGGACTGGGAATTTATCTCGGGTACTTGGCTTACGAAGATTTCGGTCGGGATTACGACGAACTTGGGGTGGCTTCCATTCCTGATAGAGCAATTGACGAACGGAGTTCACCGCAATTGTTCGAAACTGCCGGGGAAGTCGCGATTGATGGGGAAGTCGTGGTGCTTGAACACGATCGCAAGGATTGGAGGCCTTGGGCGGAATTAGTTGGCGCACTTCTGTGCCTAGGCCTTTGTATGGGCGGACGACTCCCTGTCCGGTTTTTTTTAAGCAGCAAAGATGGGAACATGACGAGCGTCCCACACCCGACTTCTACATTCGTCGTCAGCCGACCGGATGGCTCTCAGTTGCATGGCGAGGTATATGAGAATGCTGGAAAACCCTCTCTTTTGCTGACACATGGCTGGTCGTTGGATTCGTCAGCGTGGAAGTACATGATCGAAAGTCTGCGCAGTCGTTATCGTTTAGTCACTTGGGATCTTGCTGGGCTGGGAAAATCAAAGGGGCCTTCCAACGGAGATTATAGTTTGGAAAAGCTTTCCGGCGATCTCAATGCAGTTCTCGAACACACGGTCGGGGACGGACAAGTCATCATGATTGGACATAGCATTGGTGGTATGATCCAGCAGACCTTCTGTCGAATGCATGCCGATAAGCTGAAAAATTCGGTGAAAGGTCTGGTTTTACTCCATACCACGTATATCAATCCAGTCAGGACGAATATGGCCGCCTGGATTACGAAGCCACTTGAACCGATTATTAAGCTGATCAATCTCTCTATGATACCTTTCGCCCCATTGATATGGTTGTCGAATTGGCAAAGCTACTTCAATGGATCCTCGCATCTCTTTGCTCGACTGGAAAGCTTCACGGGGAAGCAGACATGGCCACAACTCGATCATAGCGCGTTCATGGGTGCCAAGGCTTGGCCGAGCGTCGTGGCACGCGGTAATTTCGGAATGATGAAATTTGACGAAGAACGGACACTTTCACACGTTAACGTACCCGTGCTCGTGGTATCAGGAGAACATGATCGTTTAACTCTCCAATCCGCCAGTGAGCACATAGAAACTCGTTTACCTGACGCCAGGCCGTTTTGCGACCATGGAGGCCACCTTGGGCATTGGGAGCACAACGACAAAGTGAGCGGCTCAATTCTAGAATTTGCTGAAATAGTTTTCAAGAATTCAGAGAAGAACATTCCCTCTGACTTTGCATTGCCAGGATCGGCTGTAATTAGATAAGTTGGTACTCCATAGAAAATTGACGCACCCATTACGGTGTGGCCTCGCCGTTCAACGTGGTCACAAGGCGCTCACTCTTGTCCAGTTGCCGC
>JANPLJ010000627.1:0-2635 GCA_031426475.1 Pirellulaceae bacterium
CCCAGCGGATCGAGCGATGCGGCAGCAAGCCAGAGCCTACAATTCCTCGGATTCCAGGCTGGAGCCTAGGAACCAGTTGCTGGCGATTAGCCAGAAGTGTCAGAAAACACGCATTTTGTCCTCGTCGCGGAAGCACATGTCCGAATTCTTGCCTCGCCTGCAATGAACTAGGTGAGCGAATTTGAATGCTCCACGAAATCGGAAAAAATCGAGGAATAGTATTATGTCGAACCCAATCCATGCGACTCAAACTTGGTTGAATTTCGAGTTGGCGAGCGCTCTGCAAAACACTCGGTTGTTTGCGGTCGTTTGTGGAGCGATTCTCGTCGGAATTCTTTGGTTTGCTGTTGCGACGTCGATGCACGGATGGGATCGGCCACCTATCCCAGCGTCGAAAGGGGGCGTTTTTTTCCCACCCGTCAGCTATTGGCATGGGGAACTATTTCGAATCGTCGCCCATTGCCTCGCAATCCGAGGACGACAAGTCTAGCCCGGATTATTCATCGCTCGTAGCTACGTTCGCCAGAACGTGGTAAACCGCGTTGAGATACAGCCAAATTCTGGCGAACGTAGCTACGACAGTTTGTGTTTTCGCATAACAATGTAACTCAACACATAGTCTTCGTTTGCGCAAATATTGGTCAAGACTATGAACAATCCGGGCTAGGATGACAAGCAAACACACGAACGAAACCGATTATCTATTCAGCGGTATCTAGATAGGGATCCTGTCCCATTTCGCGTTGAATCTTGGTTCGTTCTTTTTCGTGATAGAGCAAGGCCATTCGTTGGCGGAAATGTTTTCGCTCGACGCGTCGTTGAGCGTTGCGAAACAGCTTCGCATGACTGTGGAAAGGCCCTTCGCCATTTTTTCCGAGAGCTTTGAGTCGATCAGCCGTTTTCGTTCCCAGGCCATTTCTCAGAATCTCGTCGTCCAGCGAAAGATACTGACGATAGCTACCAGGATCCCCTTGTCGACCGCAGCGTCCGATCAACTGCCGATCGATTCGAGCAGCGTCATGAAGTTCCGTACACAGGACGAACATGCCACCTAGTTCTCGAACGACTTGTTCCAGCTTGATGTCGGTACCGCGTCCCGCCATATTGGTAGCAACCGTAATTTGGCCTTTTTTTCCTGCTTCCGCAACGATCTCGGCTTCTCGCGCGACTTCGTGCGCATTCAAGACTTGAGGCTGCATTCCTTCTCGTCTCAACAATTCTGCAAGTATCGACGACTTGTCGATCGATCGAGTACCGATCAGAACCGGTCGACCTTGAGCATGAATCTCTTTTACTTCTTCGACGATCGCTTGAAACTTGTCGAGCATCGAACCATACACTCGATCGGGTAATTGGGAACGTCGCGGTGGACGATTCGTTGGGACTTGCACGACCGGCGTGCTATAGATTCGGCGCAGTTCGCTGGCGCTGGTTGCCGCTGTCCCTGTCATTCCCGCGAGAAACTTGTAGCGAAGGAAAAGATCCTGCACGGTGATTCGTGCGGCTTGTCCAGTAGGAACGGTGACTTCAATCTTTTCTTTGGCTTCCACCGCTTGATGGATTCCGTCTCGCCATTTTCGACCTTCCGCAAGACGTCCGGTAAATTCGTCGACGATCACGATTTCTCCATCTCGAACAACATACTGGCGATCGAGATGGTAATCGTGATAAACCCGAATCGCACGTTCGGCGTATTCGTAAAGATCCAGCATGGAAGCCAGCCGAACATCCTCGTCGCGAGGTAATGATCGGACGAGGGCTCTACCTTTCGCAGTCAGTTCGATCCGCCGGCTGTCCTCTTCGATAGTGTAGTGCTCTTTCAATTCAAACCGCTCGGCGTTCGCTGCAGCCCAGCGATACGTTGCAATGACGATCTCGCGAGCCTGATCTCCTAGCGATCCAATGATCAGAGGTGTTCTCGCTTCGTCGATTAAGATGCTATCGGCTTCGTCCACCAAAGCGAAATGCATCCCGCGCTGGACCGGTTGGTCTCCCGCCGAAGACCAACGTTCATTGCTTCCTGCTCCGAGAAAATCTGTCACCGAGCGGCCCGAAGCTCGAAGCAGCAAACGATCGCGCAGAAAATCGAAGCCGAATTCCTTCGCGGTTCCGTAGGTGACATCGGCGTTATAAGCAGTTCTTCGACCGTCTGGTTGGCTATCGGTCAAAACCACTCCAACGCTGATCCCCAGCAAATCGTAAATCGGCCGCATCCACTCCGCATCTCGCTGGGCTAAGTAGTCGTTCACCGTCGCGAGGTGAGCTCCCTTGCCGATCAAGCAATGCAAAACCAGCGGAAGCGTTGCCGTCAACGTTTTACCTTCTCCGGTTTGCATCTCCGTGATACAACCGTGAAAGAGTGCTGTTCCACCGAGGATCTGAACATCGTAGTGACGCATATTCAGCGCGCGATAACCAGCCTCGCGAATCAACGAATACGCTTCCGGCAATAGCGAGGAAGCTGGTTCGCCGCTCTTAGCGCGATACTTGAGCGACAGCGCTTCTTTGCGAATTTGTGGCTCGGTTAATTTCTTTCGCGATGCTTCTAGCGCATTGACTTCCTGGAGCTGTTGAATCCACTGATTGACCTTGTAGCTCGCTACACCAGGAATCCACCAACCAGCCGAGACTCGCG
>JANPLJ010000628.1:0-3953 GCA_031426475.1 Pirellulaceae bacterium
CTCGAGGCAGGCGCGACGATCAGCTACTCGATTCGCGTTACCGATAACCGATCGGTAAAGGTTGCGTTGAACTCGAAGAAGGAGGAAGCGTTGCCATCCGAGAAGGCGGAGCCATCAAATGCTGCGAATACAAACGATTCAGTTGCGCAAAACGAAATAAAAGCGACTGAGAATCCTTTGCCAGAGGGGGCGACAAGATCGACCGACGACCCCATGAAAAATAAAACGACTGAATCGAGCGAGCGAACTTCAGCCGACGCTTTGGCGAAAGATTCACCGGGGCATACTCCCACCCCCAACGACGTTGGACAAGGTAATCAGATTGCGGACGATCAGCGTTCGGCTCCATCCCCTGAGACTTCCGATTCCCTGGCATCTTCTTCGAGTCCGACTGTTGAGGACAAGAAGTCCGCTACTGCATCAAAGGAGAAGAGTGATGACAATCCCGCTTCTCAGGGCGAGAAAGAGAAACAAGAGACGAGCGATCCGAAGTCCAGTGACGTCGCATCGTTCAATCCTGGTAACGGTTCGAAATCGAACCAACCTGCAAAAGGTGAATCGCTTGAACGCTCGATTGCAAACTCGCGGGTTTCCATTGCTAGAGAAGGTGGTAAGGAATACGATAAAAAGGATCGCGTCCAACAGAATCGTCGCGATTCCTCAAACTCGGAAAATAAACTCGCCAAAGCCAATTCGACAAAACCGCGTTCGACAGATATCGTGGCGCTGCCAGCCCAACAATCAGAAGACGCCCAGGATACAGAAACGAAACGTCTGCGTTTGCGGATCACCGACAAACTTGTTTCGATATCCCGGGATAAGACCCCCAAACGTCGTGGTGATTCGATCAACTATCGCGATAGAATCGTCAAGGTTGACGAGCTCCTTCAAGAAGGCGAGTCCGCTTTGAAAACGCTTGTGGATCGAACGGTAGCTGACGCGGATCGACCAGAGCAGTTTCGAAATATTGATGCTCATTTAGGTGATGTCGAAACGAGCATTGCCGAACTGCGAAAAGACACAAAAGAGAATCATTATTCGTTCGTCGGGCTGCAGATGGTCGACATAGGACGAACACATGTGACTCCTGCGCGTGACAAGGCTTTCGCTGCTATTCGACAACCGCTTGATGAATCGGTCGCCAGTTCGCAGGATGCGTTACAGCATGTCGTTCGAGCTCGTGGGATACTCGCTTCATTCTTGAAGCGTTTCGATGAAGTGGAACGGGACGAAAAACTTGCAAAGGGGCTCGCCGAGACCGTAAAAATGTATGAAGTTTATGTCGAGAGAACTCAGCGCCTTATGCGAGAGGCGAGACAGAATGGCAATCCGCTCAAGCGGAAGATGGCGATTATCGAAGTCGATCAAGAGTATCTGGACCGCTATGCAGAAGTGCAGACGCTACGCCGCGAGATGCTTAATGAATTTGGTCGACTGCTCGGGGACGATCCAAGGTTGCTTTCGCGTTACATGGATATCTTGAAACGTCGTCGTGCTTCGATGCGAGAGCAGCTAGGCGAGTTACAGGCACGGCAAGACGACATGAATAAAGAGGTGAGCGGATGGCTTCGCGTAGACGAATCTCAAAGACCAGATCTCTGGAAGCTCATTGCCGAAATGCGACTCCAGTTGACCGATGATCTCAACAAACAAGCAGCAGAACTTGCCGAACGGACCGAGAAGCAATTGCCGCTTAAGATCGAAGCAGCTCAAGGCACGGCGGCGATGGTCTTAAAGCAGGTTCGTCACATCGCGATCCAGGCCAATACGATTGCGCTCGAGTCGAAACGGCTTCTCGATTCGAACGGATTAGCCACCATGACGTCGAATGCCCGAAAGCTTGTCGATCTGTTTAGCGAACTTGATGCGACGCTGGAACAGCTTAGTTTCGAGAATGAACGCGAGCAAGAAATTACGACCTACGTGACTGGACGAATTCTCGAGAGTCGCACGGTCGCGGATTTAGCTCAAGCTTGGGCACAGATCGCCAGCGATATATCTCTACAACGTTTCTCAGGACTTGCCGAAATCGATCAGAACAAATTAGCCATTGCCACTGAATTGCTGCGCGTCGAAATGCTCGCCATCGAATCAGAACTCGAGTCCGAATTCCAACAAAAGGCCGACGAGAGTGTTCCAGGCGAGATTGTTGATATTGTAAAACAATTGCATCTGACGATGGAAGCTATCACATACAACCAGTCGGCTGCTACGTTTGCGATGGCCGAGAATCGAATGGAGGTTGTCGAGGTACAACAAACAAAGGCAGCGGATGGTTTCGAGCAAGCGGTAAAGCTACTCGATCGAATTCGACGCGAAGTTTCCGCCGCTCTAGATGCATACGAGGTACCGAATCCAAATATCGCTGACTTGCGAGATCCTACCTTGGATGAGTTTTTGGCGAGATTGGAACGAGAACCTAATATTCAAGCGCAATTGGGACTGCCAGACCGTCCCCGAAATTTGCGAGTCATTGCAGAAACGATGTCGCTAGAATCGAGTGGCGGTGACTTCGTCGGAAATTCAGTACGAGCCGCCAAACAACGGGCATTAGATGCAATGAAGAAGAAGGCTTCGGAACAAGACGCGAACGAACCAGATCGCGAGATGACGCCGCAAGAGAAAGAAGAACTCGCGCAGGCAAAGAGCATGCAGGAAACGCTCGAAAAAACGTTGGCTACGCTGCAACAGCAATCCGAGGATCAACAAAGATCGCCTGAGGAACGCAAGCGATTCACCGATGCGGCCGAAAACATGCGGCAAATGCTTGAACGACTTAAACAGGGGGACATCCCTGACGACACGTGGGAGAAACTCGCTGAATCAGAACAAACCCGAGCGATGCTCGCGGCGCTTGCCAAAGGTGAGAAGATACCGGATGAGCAATGGAACAAGTTGCTTTCGACCTTAGATGAGGGACTGTGGCAAGTCCGCGGGCGTACGCCGCCGGAAGGATATCGTAAGTCGATCCAGCAGTATCAAGAACGGATTCGACAAGTGATGGTAGGGGCTGGGGAGTGAGTGGTGTGTCTATATAATTATCGAGAACACTTGCAACACATGCTGTACTATTTCCACGAACATGCAAATTCAGCAATCTTGCAGCGCAATCTGGTTCCCAGGATCTGCCTGGGAACCCAACGTATTGCAGGCACTGCCTGCCGCAATGTCGTTGGATCGAAGTCATTGGGAGGCAGAGCCTCCAAGGCAGTGCGTTGCCAGGCAGGAGCCTGGGAACGAGCGTGTTCGAGGTGGCGTTCCGCGAAAAGTATCGGAGTTTACCTTCAATTTGTGATCCAAATGGTTTTGTCCTTGGCTTCGACGACTCTCCAAGCTCAAATCCCGCCGGAACCCTTGATCGCGAAGTCTTCGAACCTGAGTCAGGCACTATCGGCAGGCGAATGGTCGCGAGTGGAATCATCCGTCGACAAGGGGCTGACATGGTTGGCAAGTCAGCAATCTGAAGATGGTCGATTTCCTAGTGAAGAAGCGGCGCAGCCAGCGGTTACCGCGCTAGCGGTGATGGCGTTTCTTTCTCGTGGTCATGCTCCCGATCAAGGACGGTATGGCCAACAGCTTTCGAAAGCGATCGATTTCGTTCTTTCCACGCAGAAACGCCGCGGATATTTTTCGCTCTTGCCGGTAACGCCACCTGGGACACACTTAACCCCAGGTCAAACTGTCACTTACAACCATTCGATTGCCGGATTAATGTTGGGTGAAGTCTATGGAATGACCTCCGGCGATCGCTCCAAGAAGATTGAATCTGCATTGAACAAAGCCCTTGTCTATCATCGCGAAGTGCAGTCGAGACAGAAGGAGTTTCCAAGCGATATCGGAGGTTGGCGATACGGTTATCCTGAGGCACCGACCGCGTCGTCCGATATGTCCGTCACAGGGTGGGCTCTGATGTTTCTTCGATCAGCGAGAAATGCTGAATTCAATATTCCGAA
>JANPLJ010000629.1:0-3275 GCA_031426475.1 Pirellulaceae bacterium
GCCGGCAATCAATGCGGCTATCAGTTTGTCTGTCAGACTTCCCGCTGTTTCTTCGTAAGCCCGCGCAATCTCAGCAAGCACTTCGCGCCCTGCAAGCGTATTGCCTTGACAACAATAGTTCCTGCCCGATACTGCGCCCCAATAGCGACTCGACTCCGGCGCTGCGGTTGGATTATGAATCGCCGATCGGCCTGTTAAATCGATGATCGCCAATTGACGTTGTTCGGGCTGGGTATCCTCGCCCAGCAAATCGCTGAGGACTTGCTCCGGTGGTGTGCCTATCGCCAGCTCATCGAGCGCCCGCTCACCCCATTTCGGGACATGATAGTGTTGCGTGCAAAATCCACCGACTCCAGCGCGAATGTAGGGTACGACTCGTCCAACAGCTGGATACTTGCTCGCTACTGCCGCGCCGACGATTCCCGTTTCAGGTTCCACCGCAACAATAGAAAACGTAGCCACCGTCTCGTCGGTTGTCCGTTTGATTCGATCTTGAGCAAACGCGAAATTCGCAATGCCCCAAACGGAGAAAGCTAAACATACGGGGACGCTGGTAAACAATTTGGTTTTCATAAATCCGATTGGAAAAGCAAGCTCAGTGAATTCGTCGTCGAGACTTGGCCGAGGTTGTGCAGGAGTTTTAGGACACATCTCGCTAGTCGCCGACATCTGGTTCCCAGGCTCCTGCCTGGAAACCCACTGAATTGCAGGCTCTGCCTGCTGAACATGATACTGTCACAAGCGGTTCGGGAGGCAGGAGCCTCCAGGGCAGTACTAGGACACTAAACCTTGCGGCGATGGGGACAAGCCGGACAAGCCCCCCATCGCCTGTCTATCAATCGCTAATCGTTCGATGCCACCTTGGGTTGCTTGAAGCCCCTTCCCTGTCGATGCGCGTGCCAGCATTCACGAATTGCGTGGATGTAAGTCGCAATTGGGTGATCACTAAAATAGTCGAGTCGTCCTCGGAACAAGCCAGTCCATAGCCCGCGAAAGCGATCGCGACTGCGTTGCCACGAGAAAACTTCTCGCAGTTGACTATTGTTGTCCAAATAGAGTTCGAAGCCGCTGTGTTTATAGCCTAACCACTTTGGTGGGATCCGAGTCACAATGTCGTTGTTATGCACCCAACGATAATGCGGGATGTTGACAGCGCGAATGTAGGTTCGATTGCCGACCCTGGGAGAACCAAACGTGTACAGGGCTTTGGGGTTCGATGGGATCGATGAAAGTTTGCAACGCCCTGCACAAATGGTCGCCATGGCGGCACCGAGTGAATGCCCAGTGAACCAAACCGGGCGTTGGTTCTCCCGGATCGCCTTTTCAATGATCGGCCACAAGTCATCGACTTCTCGCTTGAAGCCGCGATGGATACGTCCCACTTCAGCCAAGACGGTTAACGCGTTCGCATCTGCTTTGAGGTCATTCCATTCATGTGGCTCCGTCCCGCGGCAGACGACCAGCAGATCATGCTTGTTTCCGAACAGGTAGGCCTGGGCTCCATCGCGATCTAGAAAGCAAACTTCGTCGATGCCTGCCGAATTCGCGACTTGTTCGACAATATCGGATGGGAAGTATGCTAAACGCGAAACTTCGGCAAAGAACAGAGACAGTTCGATCCAACGCGATGACACAAGAGGCCCGTCCAGGAGCTGTGTGACTCCAGGTGGAACGATCTCTTTTTTCGCGGTCATGGGTTACTCGCCGCGTTTGTCGATCGGAACAAAGTCACGGGTCGGCGACCCCGTGTATACTTGTCGAGGGCGATTGATGCGAGTGCTTGGCGAGTTTTGCATCTCAACCCAATGTGCAATCCAACCGGGCAAACGTCCCATGGCGAACAAGACGGTAAACATCTGGACCGGGATTCCCATGGCGCGGTAAATGACACCCGAGTAGAAATCGACGTTCGGATAGAGTTTGCGTTCGATGAAGTATGGATCTTGCAGGGCGGTTTCTTCTAGTTTTTGCGCGACTTCGAACAGTGGGTCCGATAGATTTAATTTCGCCAACAGGATATCGCACGCCGCTTTGATGATCTTGGCTCGAGGGTCATAGTTCTTGTAGACGCGATGCCCAAAGCCCATCAATCGGAAGTTACTCGATTTGTCTTTGGCCATCTCGACGTATTTCTTGACGTTCCCTCCATCATCGGCGATCTTGCGAAGCATGTTCACGCACGCTTCATTCGCTCCGCCGTGCAAAGGTCCCCAAAGAGCGCAGATCCCGGCCGAAATCGATGCAAACAAGTTCGCATTCGACGAGCCAACCATACGAACGGTCGAGGTACTGCAATTCTGTTCGTGATCAGCGTGAACGATCAGCAAAAGGTTCAAGGCGCGGACAAAGTCTGGATCCGCTTTGTATTCCTCAGTCGGCACTGCGAACATCATGTTCAAGAAATTCTCGCAGTAATCGAGGCTGTTCTTCGGATAGATGAACGGTTGCCCAAACGACTTTTTAAAACTATACGCAGCGATCGTTGGGAGCTTCGCCAGCAAGCGGTGGATCGAAACAGTTACTTGGTGCGGATCATGAGGATTCAACGCATCTTGGTAGAACGTGGATAACGCTCCAACGACGGATGACAAGATGGCCATCGGATGGGCGTCGCGTGGGAATCCATTGTAGAACTTTCGCATATCTTCGTGCAGCAAGGTATGCTTCTGAATCGAATGGCGGAAGGACTCCAACTGGGACTTCGTTGGCAGCTCGCCATAGATGAGCAAGTAGGACGTTTCGACGAAGTCGCAGTGCTCAGCCAATACTTCGATCGGATAACCACGGTAGCGAAGTACCCCAATGTCACCATCGAGAAAGGTGATCGAGCTGGTAGTGGAACCGGTGTTCGCAAACCCCTCGTCCATCGTAATGTGGCCGGTCAACTTCAAGAGCTGGCTGATGTCGATGGCACGTTCATTTTCCGTACCAGCATATACAGGCAGTTCGACGGCTTTGTCTCCAACTGTTAGCCGTGCGGGTTGAGCTTCGGTACGTAGATTTCCCATAGGACTAGTCATAGATTCACTCCGAAGCCGGAGCCTTGAGCAGGAACTGTCTCGCGAGATAGCCTCGAAGATTATGTGGTCGAGAGGAACTCGCAGTTTAACGTATCTTAGCGGTTCGACAATCGGACAACGACTTAAGAAGCGGAACGGCGGGGGGCCTCCGGGGAAGGACCGGTAAAATACGAAGAAAACGACCGCGCCCGCCCAAACACCACCCATTGATTTACAATATTTAAAGCCGTTTATTCAAAGCGGATGAATTTTTTT